>NZ_LZKV01000191.1:0-43941 GCF_001672995.1 Mycobacterium sp. 1482292.6
CGAGCTCTACCGAGCCCTCCAAGCCGACCTCAACCCATCACTCGACACACTTGACGCTGCATAGGAGCATCCACGTCCAAGACTGGGTCAAGACTCACCGCACCGACATCGACCAACTCACCCTGGCCTGCGGACCCCACCACCGCCTCCTCGAGAAGGGCTGGACCACCCAAAAACGCGCCAACGGCGACACCGAATGGATCCCCCCACCACACCTCGACCGCGGCCAACCGCGGACCAACACCTTCCATCACCCCGAGGATCTACTGAGCGAGGGAGACGGCACGACGTAAAGCTCGAGCGGTCAGACCCGAGCGAAGGCAGCGCCGGGTAAGACTATTGCTGCGGAGGAGGCGGAGGAAGGGGCGCCGGCGCCGTCCGGCGAGGACGCGGCCGAATTTGGCCGCAGTTCAGGCCGATTATGCAGTCCGAGCCGCTTGCTTGGGGTTGGACGGCGTCGTTGCAGCAAACGCCGTCGGGCGATGCGGGCGTCGGGGCCGCGATCGGCGCAGGGGCGACCTCGATCGGCGCGGGGGCGGCGTTGGTACGCGGAATACCCACACCACCGATGCCCCCGAGTCCCAGTGCAAGCACGGCACCAACGCACATTGCGGCCCTGCCCGTTCGATTCGCCATGGCACCCGATCCTAATTTTTCGCTGGTGAATATATAGAGCCGCAGCGCGGCTTTGTGGCGCGGTGGCGCACCCCGAGTAGCTCTTTCCTCCGAGACCATTCGACCACCTCCACAATTGGTGCGAACTCGAATCAGCGAACGCCTTCGGCCTGCCACCAGTCGTACAGAGCGGCTTGGGTGCTCTCCGGGGCGATGCCCTGCTCGGCGACCACCAGCGTCCGCGCGGGGATGTCCGTCCAGACCAGATAGACGCCGTCGTCTCGGCCGGTGCCGAGGAACACCACCGACCCGTTATGGCCGCCGCGATTCCACTCGGTGGGCCCCTTGGTGCCATCAGGGAACGGTTGCGCCAGAGTCTGCGGGGCCTCCGTGAGGCTGCGCTGGAAGTCGGCGTTCAGATCGTCGGTGTTGGCGTACAGCAGGTAATCCGCGTTCCAGGGGCCGCCGGGATCGTGACTGTAGTTGTCACAGTTGACCGCGGCTACCGCCACGGCGGAGTGCGCGCCGGCGGGGTGGCAGTCGGCGGGGGTGTAGCCGCCCGAGAGGTGGCTCATCAGCGTCTGCACGTCGGCCGGATTATTGGCGGGGTCGGCCGCGGCCGTCGTGGCTAACCCAGTGGCGGTCAGACCGGTCATGGCGGTAACCACGCCCGCGCGGGCCAGTCGGGAACGCAGGCGGGCCATGGGTGCCTCCTTTGCTGGGCAAAGAGCTACGGCGGTGAGTTTAACTCCTAGTCGCGCACGGCGCCTCTTATAGAGGCGCTCTGAGCTGCAGCGCATCGCCAGGCGACATCAGCGGCGAGATCAACCGGCTTGCTTGGCCGGCGGCCGATAGAAGATCGCCAATTGGCCGATCGCCCCAAGCAGGCCAAGCCCCGCCGAGATCGCCAGACCCTGCCAGCCGTCGAACCAGTTCTTCCCGAAGACCAGGTAGTCCAGGCTGTACTTGCCCGCGCCCAGGGTGGCCACGCCCACGGCGCTGACCGCCAGCACCAGGTTGTACTCCCAGCCCTCCTTGACGATGAAGAAGCCGTTGGCGCGGTGCACGGTCCAGGCCGCGACCAGCATCAGCGAGACGAAGCCCGCCGCGGGGATCGGGGTCAGAAAGCCGGCGGCCAGTCCCAGGCCGGCGGCCATTTCGGTGGTCGCCGCCACGGTGGCGTGGAACTTACCGGGCTTCATGCCGATGCTTTCGAACCAGCGCGCGGTGCCAGGGATGCGTCCCCCGCCGAAGAACTTGTTGTAGCCGTGCGCAGCCAAAGTCACGCCCAACACCAGCCGCAGGATCAGTACTCCGACGTCATGGAACGTGTCATATGAAGTCATAGTTGTAAACCTAGATCATGGGATGGGTGGCAGGACAAGAGCCGCCGAGCAGCTACGTCGCTTAATCCGCTGGTCCGTGTGGGAACATTGCGGGCGTTCCGACGTCGGCCCGATCAGTAGTTATGCCACAAAGGGGGTGCACCACGGCTCGTACCGCACGAGGCGGCACCCACGCGTCAAGCAGACGAGTCCCGCCCATCGAGCACTCCGTGGTGTTGCTGGACGGAAGGTCGAGCCACCCGCGGGAGTTGCTGGGCAACAAGGGCCACGGCATCGACGCGATGCGCCGGCAGAACCTGCCGGTACCGCCGGCGTTCTGCATCACCACCGCGGTGGGACTGCGCTATCTCGCCGACCCGGTGGCCACCATGGACGTCATCTGGGACGACGTTCTGGACCGGATGCGCTGGCTGGAAGCGCAAACCTCGCGCACGTTCGGGCGTGGCCCGCAGCCCCTGTTGGTCAGCGTGCGCTCCGGAGCCACCCAGTCGATGCCGGGCATGATGGACACCATCCTTGACCTCGGCATCAACGATGCCGTCGAGCAGGCGCTGGCGGCAGCCGGCGACCAGGCCTTCGCCCGCGATAGCCGACGGCGGTTCACGGAAATGTATCGGCGCATCGTCGGCGTCGGTGAACACGAATCGGTGCCCTCCGATCCGTACGCACAGTTACGCGCGGGCATCGAGGCGGTGTTCGCCTCCTGGAATTCGCCGCGCGCGATCGCCTACCGCGCCCACTACGGAATCGACGATCAGCACGGCACCGCGGTCGTCGTGCAGGCCATGGCTTTCGGCAATCTCGGCCCCAATTCCGGTGCTGGAGCGTTCTTTTCGCGTAACCCCATAACGGGTGACAACGAGCCGTTCGGCGAATGGCTGCCCGGCGGCCAGGGCGACGACGTGGTCTCGGGATCGGTCGACGTCGAACCGATCGTCGCGCTGCGCGACGAACAGCCGGCCGTTTACGACGAGTTGCTTGCTGCCGCCGGCAGCCTGGAGCGGCTGGAGGCCGACATCCAGGAGATCGAGTTCACCGTCGAGGACGGCAAGCTGTGGCTGCTGCAGACCCGCTCGGCGGAGCGTTCGGCACAGGCGGCGGTGCGCTCGGCGCTGCAACTGCGGCACGAGGGACTCATCGACGATGCGGAGATGCTGCGGCGGGTGACCCCCGCGCATGTCCGGACCCTGCTCCAACCGGCGCTGCAGCCCGAGACACGTTTGGCGGCACCGCTTTTGGCCAAGGGAGTGCCGGCCTGCCCGGGCGTGGCCTCGGGAACGGCGTACACCGATGTCGATGAGGCGCTGCGCGCCGCCGATCGCGGCGAGCCGGTGATCCTGGTGCGTGACCACACCCGGCCCGAAGATGTGTCGGGCATGCTGGCCGCGCAGGCCATCGTCACCGAGGTCGGCGGGGCCTCCAGCCATGCGGCCGTGGTCAGCCGCGAACTGGGCCGGGTCGCGGTGGTGGGCTGCGGCCAGGGGGTAGCGGCAGCGCTGGCCGGCAAGCAGATCACCGTCGACGGCGCGGAAGGCGAAGTGCGCGAAGGCAAGCTGAGCCTGTCGGCGTGGTCGGAGGACGATACGCCGGAACTGCGGGAACTGGCCGACATCGTGCGGCCGCTCAGCCCGCTGCGCGCCCACCCGGCGGGCGACCACGTGCGGCTCGACGACAGCTCCGAGGCCGCCGTGCGCGCCGCCCTGGACGCCGGGCACGCCGACGTGGTTTCGGCGACCCCGTTGATCGTGATGCTGACCGCGCTGCGCCTGGCATCGAAACCAGCACAATGACGGAATTGGAGGTGCTGCAAGCGGTTCGGCTCAAGGGCCGGGTGAGTCCGGCCGGCCTGACCGCGACCCTGGGCACCGACCTGGCCGCCATCACTCCCACCGTCGAGCGGCTGGCCGCGGCCGGACTGCTGACCGAAGGCGTGACGTTACGGATCACCTCCGCCGGCAGCGACAGGCTCGCGGCGTTGCTCGCCGAGGAGCGCGCGGGCATCGATTCGACCGCCATGGCCGCCGCCTATGCCGACTTTCGCGCGGTCAACGCCGACTTCAAACGCCTGGTGACGGATTGGCAGCTCAAGGGCGGCCCCGGCGGCGCTCCCAACGCCCATGACGATGCCGACTACGACGCCGCGGTGTTGGCCCGCCTCGACGACGTGCACGCCCGCACCATGCCGATCGTCGAGGCGGCCGCGGCGCAGCTGCCGAGGCTGCACGCTTACGGCACGAAACTGGTTGCGGCGCTGGACAAAGTGCGGGCCGGGGAGACGACGTGGCTGACCCGTCCGCTGATCGACTCCTACCACACCGTGTGGTTCGAGCTGCACGAAGAGCTGATCGGCGCCGTCGGTTTGACCCGCGAAGAAGCCGCCAGATCCGGTGATGCGCAATAGCTAGAGCGCCGCGTCCAGCAGCGCCAGGTAGGCATCGATATCGGGCACGGCCGATGCCGCCGCGTGCACGCTGATCGCGATGGTGTCGCCGATGCCGTGCACACCGTGCGTCAGCCCCATCATCGGCGAGAGCGCCGGATATCCCGACGTCAGCACTACCGGGGCCGCGCCGAAGCTCAGATCGGCCGCCCCCCGGTTGACGCTGGACACCACGGTGTTACCCGACACCTGGGTCGCGCGCTCGTGTACATCGAATTGCCCGATGCCCCACCGCAATAGGCCGGCGGGCACCGCGGCGAACGCGAGGTCGGCGGCCCTGGTGGCCGGGTGCTCGAACCGGCGCCGGCCGTTGGCCAGGTCGGCCGCGATCCGTTCGGCGCGCGCGTTCGGTCCGAGGCTGGGGTACAGCCCCACCACGACGTTGCCGAAGTGGTTGTACGCCCGCGGCGCGCCGGGCTTGGCCATCGGCACCTCGGCGCCCAGTGAATCGCATTGTCCGCCAAGCAGGTTGGCGAGGGCCTGGGATATCGCGCTCAGCACGCCCACGGTGACCGTCGGGCCCGGCAGCTGGGAGCGATGACGCACCAACGTCCGCGCCGCGCGGGCGCCGCCGGGACATGCGTTCGTCTGCAGCACCGGACGCGACCCGGCCCCGGCGGCCAGCCGGCCCGCGCGGATGTCGCTTTCCAGCGCGCGGTGGGTCCGCGCCGCGTGGACCGCCCGCCAGGGCAGGAACCCGGGGCGTGGGACGGGCACCGGCGGCACCGGCTCGGACCTGCCGAACAGCCAGGCCGCCATGGCCGCGGAGCGGGCGCCGTCGGCCAGCGCGTGCGCGACCTGCAGCACCGCGACCGTCCCCGGTCCGGCGACGCCCGGAATGCCGCGCACCGGGGTGAAAACGTGCAGCCGCCAGGCCATCCGGCGAATGTCCAGCTGGTCGGCCGCGAGGCCGGCGACCGCGGCCAGCACGCCGTCCCAGCTGTCATGGGCCAACTCGTGGCGGACGACCTGCTCGGGCGTGACGGCCGCCGGCACCCACCGCGGGTAGCGCAACCGGCCGCGGTCTTTCAGCCGTATCGTCAGCGCCGGCTCGGCGTGGGCCCGCCCGCGGAGTCGCTCGACGGCGTTCGGGTAGTCGGCGGCCTCGCCGTCGAAGGCGTAGAGCAGGAACTCGTCGTTGGGGATCTTGGCCGACATCCAGTAGAACTGCGCGTCGACGGCGGCCATCCGGTGCCCCGGTACGGCGATGGCCACGGTGTCAGCCCGGCGAACCGATGAACCCGAGCACCAGGTCGGCGACCTTGTCGGGCTGTTCAAGCTGCAGGAAGTGCCCGGCATGTTCGACGATGCCGACCTCGCTGCCCGGGGGCAACACCTTTTCGGCCCAGCGCGTGAAAGCCGGTGTCATGCAACCGTCGTCGCGGCCGTGCAGGTACAGGCAGGGCAGCAGGGGTTCTTCGGTCCACAGCTGATTCAGCTCGGCATACCGCGCCGACGGCCGGGTGTTGCGGATGGTGGCGCGGTACGGTCCCAGCGCCGCCCGCCAGCTCTCCGGCGCCCCGATCGCGGCGTCGACGTGCCGCAGATCCTCGTCGGCGCGATAACCGGGCGACCACCGCCGCCACAGCAGCGGCAACACCCAGGACGCGGAACGCTCAGGCAGCCAAGGCAATTGGAAGTACACGATGTACCAGCTGCGGAACACCTGGCGCGCCAGATGCGCGGCCAGCCGGCCCCGCTCGGCCGCGCCACCCCCGCGCCGCCGGAACGCCGCCGACGGTGGCACCGACATGATCACCGCCTTGGTGAACGGGCTGTCGGGCATGGCGGCCAGCCCGGTCCCGGCGATCGCGCCCCAATCGTGGCCGATGATCACGTCGTTGTCGGTGCCGCCCGCGGCCTCACGGACCCGCAGGGCGTCGTCCATCAACGCACCGACCTGATAGCTGCCGTCGACCGGGATCGACGACGGCGCGTATCCGCGCATGAAAGGCGCGACCACCCGCCAGCCCGCCGACGCGAGCCGCGGCGCGACTTTGCGCCAGCCATAGGGCGTGTCGGGGAAGCCATGCAGGCACAACGCGATAGGACCGTCGTTCGGCCCCCAGGTGAGGCACTTGAGATCGCCCGCAGGCCCGGTCACGTCGATCCAGCCTGGTTCAGCCATGTTCACTCCCTGCTCGACGTCTCCGCAGGGATCAACCTAACCTGTGCGGCCGCGCGACGCACCGACCCTGGTCGATATGGCGTCAAAACACCGCTGTATCAGCGGTTTTCACTGTTGCAGTGCGGCGGCCCGCTCCAGCTCGGCGACGACGATCTTGCGCATGCCATACATCGCGTTGGTGGCCGCCGCCGCCCGGTCGCGATCCGGATCGCTGATCAGTTCGTAGAGCCGGTCCGGGACGATTTGCCAGCTCAGCCCGAAGCGGTCCTTGAGCCAGCCGCATTGCGATTCCTCGCCCCCGTCGGTCAACCGGTCCCAGTAGTAGTCGACCTCGTCCTGGTCCTTGCAGTGGATCGTGAAGGACACCGCTTCGCTGAACTGGAAGTGCGGACCGCCGTTGATCCCGATGAACCGGGTGCCGTCCAGCACGAAGCTGCCGGACAGGACGGTCCCGGGTTCGCCAGGTCCGGCGTCGGTGGTCTGGTTGAAACCCTCGATGTGGGAGTTGGGGAACACCGAGGTGTAGAACTTGGCGGCTTCCTCCAGGTTGTCGTCGAACCACAACGACGGGGTGATCGATGGCATGTCCTTCGGCCTCCTTGACGGCTCGTGCGTTTCTGCATTGCTAGACCCGGGCGCCGACGAAAACTCACCGCGTCGTCCACCCGCGCAACAGTGCTTAACCGGCCTATGTAACGTCAGATCGCATGAGTACCGTCAGCAGCAGTCCCGAGACGGTTGAGTTTGCCGGTGTCGGCGGGATCACCCTGGTCGCCGACGAATGGAATCGCGGCTCCGGCGGTGCCGGGCGGCCGAGCATCCTGATGTTGCACGGGGGCGGCCAGAACCGGTTTTCCTGGAAGAACACCGGTCAAACGCTGGCCGATGAGGGGCTGCACGTGGTAGCGCTCGACTCGCGGGGACACGGGGACAGCGCGCGCTCGCCCGACGCCGACTACGAGATCGAGACGCTGACGGGCGACGTCATGCGGGTCCTCGAGGCGATCGGTCGCCCGGTGACCATCATCGGGGCCAGCATGGGCGGCCTGACCGGCATCCTGGCCGCGTACCGGGCCGGTCCGGCGAGGGTCACCCGATTGGTGCTCGTCGACGTGGTGCCCCGGTTCGAAAAGGGCGGCAGCGCCCGCATCCGCGACTTCATGTTCAGCGGCCTCGACGGCTTCGACTCGCTGGAGCAGGCGGCCATCGCCGTCGCCGCCTACCTGCCCTACCGGAGCAAGCCACGCAGCCCCGAGGGCCTGAAGAAGAACCTGCGCCTGCGCGACGGCCGCTGGTATTGGCACTGGGACCCGGCGTTCATGACCAAGCCCGGCGACGATCCCGAACTGCGCACCGAGAGCTTCGAGCAGGCCGCCAAGAGTCTGACCATTCCCGTGTTGCTGATCCGCGGAAAGCTGTCCGACGTGGTGAGCCCGGAGGGCGTGCGGCACTTCCTGGCTACCGTCCCGCGCGCGGAATTCGTCGAGCTGTCCAACGCCGGCCACACCGCGGCCGGCGACGACAACGACGCGTTCAGCGACGCGGTGGTGGCCTTCGTCAACCGCCGCTAGTTCAATGGCGGCGACCCGCTTCGCCCGGCCACGCCGCCCTCACGATCGCCGCTAGTTCGATGGCGGCGACCCGCTTCGCCCGGCCACGCCGCCCTCGCGATCGCCGCTAGTTCGCCGGCTTCTCGGCGTGCCCGCCGAATTGCTTGCGCATCGCCGAGAGTGCCTTATTGGCGAAGTCGTCGAGCGAGCGCGAGGCGAAGCGGGACTGCAGCGCGGTGGTCAGCACCGGTGACGGCACTCCCTCGTCGATCGCCGCGATGGCGGTCCAGCGGCCCTCCCCGGAGTCGGAGACCCGGCCGGAGAACTCCTTCAGGTCCGGCGATTCGTGCAACGCGATGGCCGTCAGATCCAGCAACCAGGAGCCGATGACGCTGCCGCGCCGCCACACCTCGGCGACCTCGGGAATGTCGAAGTCGTACTGGTAGAACTCGGGGTGTTCCAGCGGCGCGGTTTCGGCGTCGCCCTCCTGCACGTGCTTGCCGATGTCGGCGTTGCGCAGGATGTTCAGCCCCTCGGCGAGCGAGGCCATCATGCCGTACTCGATGCCGTTGTGCACCATCTTCACGAAGTGCCCGGCGCCGGACGGGCCGCAATGCAGATAGCCCTGCTCCGACCGCTCGACCTCGCCTTCGCGGCCCGGCGTGCGCGCCGCGGCGTCGACGCCCGGTGCGACGCTGGCGAAGATCGGCTCGGCGTGCAGGAAAGCCTCGTCGTCGCCGCCGATCATCAGGCAGTAGCCGCGCTCCCGGCCCCACACGCCGCCGCTGGTGCCACAGTCGAGTAGGTGAATTCCCTTCTCCGACAGCGTCTTTGCGTGACGGATGTCGTCTCGGTAGTAGGAGTTGCCGCCGTCGATGACGATGTCTCCGGAGTCCAGCGTCTCGGCCAGCTCGTCGATCACCCCGGTCGTGATGGTTCCGGCCGGGACCATAACCCAGATCAGTCGCGGTGCCTTCAGCTTCTCGGCGAGTTCTTTCAGCGAGGACACCCCGGTGGTTTTGTCCTCACCCTCCATCGCCTTGACCGCGTCGGGATTGTGGTCGTAGACCACACATTCGTGTCCGTCCTTGACCACGCGGCGGACGATGTTCGCGCCCATCCGGCCGAGGCCGATCATTCCAAGCTGCATCGTGTCCCTCGTCTCCTTACTGTTCCTTGGGCGTGCTGCGCGGCAGCCACGGCTCTTGCCAGCTGTGGTGACCACGCAGCAGCGCCTTCGCGGCCTCGGGCCCCCAGGAGCCCTGGTCGTAGTGATGGATTCGGCCCGGCTTGTCCAGCACCGGCTGCACGATTCGCCACGTCTCTTCGATGGCGTCTTCGCGGGCGAACAACTGGTGATCGCCGTTGAACGCGGCGTAAAGCAGGCGTTCATAGGGCCGTACCGGTTCGCCGAGATCCTCGGCGAACGACGAATCCAGGTGAACGTCGTGCCAGGAATCGCCGGCCTGCGCGGACAACTGCAGCCGCATCCCGGGATCGGGGTCGATGCGCAGCACGATCTGATTGCACTCGGGCGGGCGGCGATTGGGCAGAAACGAAAAGCCCGGAACGTGGTGCAGAAACATCCGGACCTCGGTGACCTTGTCCGGCAACGCTTTTCCGGCGCGTAGGAAAATCGGCACGCCGGCCCACCGCCAGTTGTCGATCTCGGTCCGCAGCGCAATGTAGGTCTCGGTGGTGGAATCCTTTGCGACACCGGCGACATCGGTGTAGCCGCGGTACTGTCCGCGCACGCAGCGCTCCGGATCCAGGGCGGGCATCGCCCGAAAGACCTCGGCCTTCTTGTCGTTCAGGTCGTCGGCGCCGGCGCCGACCGGGGGCTCCATGGCGACCAGGGCAAGCACCTGCAGCAGGTGGTTTTGCACCACGTCGCGAAGCGTGCCCACCGCGTCGTAGAACTTGCCGCGGTCCTCGATCCCGAAATCCTCGGCCATGGTGATGTGGATTTCGGAGATGCTGTCGCGGTCCCACAGCTTGGCCAGGCCGTTGTTCGCGAACCGCAGGTATTGCAGTTCCTCGACGGGTTGTTTGCCCAAAAAGTGGTCCACGCGCAGGATTTGGTCTTCGTCGAGAACCGCGCGCAGTCGGGCGTTGAGGTCGCGCGCCGAGTCCAAGTCGTGGCCGAACGGTTTTTCCACCGCCACCCGGGCCCGCTCCAGCAGGTCGGCTTTCGCCAGGTTCTCCACGATGGGCGCGAACAGGGCGGGCGGCATCTCGAGGTAGTAGAGCGGATGGGAATCCGATGGGATCTTCTTGGCGAGCTGCGTGTAGAGGCCGGCGTCGGTGACGTCGCCATGCAGGTAGGACAGCCGGTCCGCCAGCCGATCGAAGACCGCGTCGTCGAACTGCTCCCCCGATGCCTTGATGGCGTCGCGCGCCCGGTCCTGCAGCTGTTCGAGGGTGATGTCGTCACTGGCCACGCCCACGATCGGGTGGTTCAGCATGTCGCGGCGCTCGAGCCGGTACAGCGCCCGGAACGTCATTTTCCGCGCCAGGTCCCCGGTGATTCCGAAGATCACCAGCAGGTCAGATGGGTTACTGTCGTCGTCGGCCAAAACCGCTCCTCCCGAAAGTCACCTGATCGGCTCCCTTGAGATCACTACCCGCGGCCGGCGGACTCAACACTAGACACTGCCGATAGGGCCGACAACCTGGGCGGACCGCGGCCTTGAAAGGATGACCGGCATGGCTGACCCGCTGCACGTCACGGTCTACGTTCTGGCCGGGATCGCCGCGATCGAAGGTATCGCGCTGATTGTGTTGTGGCGGTTGCTGGTGCGCAGCCAACAGCAACTCGACGAGCTGCGCCAGCGGACCGACACCCGCAACCAGTTGCTGTCGGGCGGGCGCGAGGCCGTCAAGAGGGTGTGGAACACCGCCAACCTGATGCGCAAGGAAGGCTTCGGCGCCGTGGTGCGCAGCAGCATCGAAGACCTCGCGGACTGGGCCGAAGTCGAGCGACCCGACCTTGCTCGCGTCACCCCCGACGGCCGGGTGGTGATCTTGTTCTCCGACATCGAGGAGTCCACCGCACTCAACGAGCGGATCGGCGATCGGGCCTTCGTCAAGCTGATCAGCTCGCACGACAAGCTGGTCTCGGATCTGGTGCGGCGACGGTCCGGTCATGTAGTGAAGAGCCAGGGCGACGGATTCATGATCGCCTTCTCCCGCGCCGAGGAGGCGGTCCGGTGCGGTATCGACCTGCAGCATGCGTTGCGCAGGCAGGCAAACCGCAAGCGGCGCGAGGAGATTCGCGTTCGGATCGGGATCCACATGGGCCGCTCGGTGCGCCGTGGCGACGACCTGTTCGGCCGCAATGTCGCGATGGCGGCCCGGGTCGCCGCCCAAGCGGTGGGTGGGCAGATTCTGGTGAGTCAGCCGGTGCGAGACGCGCTTTCCGATTCCGACGGCATCCGGTTCGACGACGGCCGCAATGTGGAGCTGAAGGGCTTTTCGGGCACCTACCGCTTGTTCGCCGTCGAGTCGCCGGCCGATTCCGAGCCGGACTGAACGCCGTCGCCGTTGTATTCGGCCAATCGCTGATGCAGGCGATCGCGGACCTCGTCCGCGGTGTATGCCCGCCGCTTGCGCTGGTCGCGGACGACCAGCACGCCCCCGGCGACGACACCGGCGGCACCCGCCAACCCCAGCCACTTCCACACATTGCGCATGACATCAGGCTATGCGCCGCCGGATCGTTGTGGCCCGGTTGTGGTTGACTTGTGTGCCCGCAACGCACGGCGACGGATCACGCGCGCCGTGCCGGCGGGCTGATAGTGGCGACGACAACGGCGAAACCTGCAGCGGCGGACGGGCTTACCAAGATGCTCACCTTGAACCAAGCGCTCGAAGAGACCCGCACCGGCGACCTTTGGCTGTTTCGCGGCGGCTCGGGACCGGACCGCGCGATCCAGACGCTGACGAACAGCCCGGTGAACCACGTCGGCATGACGGTGGCCATTGACGACCTGCCGCCGCTGATCTGGCACGCCGAACTGGGTGACAAGCTCGTCGACCTGTGGACGGGGACGAATCATCGTGGCGTGCAACTCAACGACCTTGCCCAATCGGTCACGCAGTGGTCGCAGCGTTACCACCAACGGTGCTGGCTACGCCAGCTGACGCCGCCGGCCACCCGGGAGCAAGAGAACAAGCTGCTGCGCGTGATCGCGCGGATGGACGGCACCGCGTTTCCCACCACCATGCGGTTGACCGGGCGATGGCTGCGCGGCCGGCTCCCGAACGCCTACGACTGGGGGCGGGGAATCCCGTTCGTGGACAGGAAGGTTCGCGAATCGACACAGCGGCGCAAGGAACGCCAGCGGCTCGGCCTGGAAGTGGCCTACTGCGCGGAAACGGTGGCAATCACCTACGAGGAGATGGGGTTGCTCACCACCGAGAAGTATTCGAACTACTTCGACCCCGGGTCGTTCTGGAGCGGTGACCGGCTTCCGCTCGCACCGGGCTATGCCCTGGGCGATGAAATCGAGATATCAATCGGCTAGTCGAGGGTCAGTCGACCGCCACCTCGCCCATCTCAGACCAACCCGTGGCATCGATGGTCTGATTGATGATCTTCGGGGTGGACTTCAGCGCGGGCGGGAGTTCCTGCATGAAGCGCTTGAAGTGATCGCTGTTGACATGGACACCGCCGGCCTCATCGTCGCGGAACGCCTCCACCAAGACGTACTCCGCCGGGTTGTCCAGGCTGCGCGACCACTCGAACCACAGATTGCCTTCCTCGGCCCGAGTCGCCGCGGTGAACGAGGCGACGAGATCCGGCCAGCGGTCGGTCCAGTCGGGTTTGGTTTCGAACTTGACGACGATGAAGATCATTGCGGCCCCGCCTAGGTTCGCTGCTTCCGGTTACGCCCGCCCGGTCTCCGCGGGCAGCGCCAGCCTATCCGGCCGCGATTGGTAGCGGACCGCCGCGACGGAGGACTGCTGGCCGTAATTTGCTTAAGTAATGGTCAGAGCAAAGTGGGCTCATGCGTCTCTCAAGACGCATGAGCCCACTTGCACCGCACGGTTCCAGTGGCGGAGCTCACAAACCGGACGATGCCGGGAGTATTTCACTACCGATACTGCCACCCGATTCGGCTCGCGCTACCGAGGACACAATCCATTATGGCGAACTACGTCGGATGTATTTTGTTATCAATTCGCAATTCCTGCGTGGCCGGATAAATGTAATTCACATTCCGGGCGGAGCCGGCGGCGCCGGAGCGTCGATCAGGACGGCCGGTGGCGGCGGAGCGTCCGGCGGTGGCGGCGGCGCATCCGGTGGCGGCGCAAGAGCGTCGGGCGCGGGCGGCGGTGCGTCCGGCGGAGGCGGCGGCGCGTCGGGCGGGGGCGGCGGAGCGAACAGCGGCGGCGGCGGCGCGTCCTCCGCGGGCATCGGAAGGAACATATGGTGCGTGAATCCGGCCTGGTAGGCGCCCGCACCGCCCATGTGCACCCCGCCGCGCTCACCGCTGGAGACCGCCGTTCCGTCCGGCAGCGTCACCGCCGTGTGGCCACCGTTCCAGCCGATGACCAACGCGTTGGGGGCGGTTCCATATTGGAAGCCGCGCGCCAACAATGCACCCTCTTCGTTTCCGGTGTTGAATCGATCCCCGAAAACGGGCCTGTCAGTTGCGGCATTAGCAATCCAGGACGCGAGTCCCGAACAATCGGTCCCGGCGGGCGAATCTCCACCCGCAATATAGGGCGTGCCGGAGACCTGACTGATTAACGACATCAATGATGCAATAACGACCATGGGCAGGGAGGCTAGCAATAACAATTGTCGTGAACCAAAATTTGTGGCGCAGGTCATTCGCTATTCAGACCATGACGTGCGCCGCACCTAGAGCAAACTTATTAGGCACCGGTATATTTTCGGCGGCTAAGCGCCTGCGGTTGCCGAGCGCCCGCCTCAGCCCCCGGGCGCTTGCCGCGGAGGCCTAAGCCTTGTCCCGGCTTCGTTCGCTTTGCGCCGTCTCCCGATCGACGTCGGCTTGCTCTCGCTTGGCGCGGGCTCGCACGCGCTTGCCTCGTTCGTCCACGCGCCGCAGCCGCTCGCGTTCGCGCTCCGCGGCCGAGCCCTCGCGTTCGTCCGCTCGCTGCTCGCGTTCGTCGGCCGCCCGCTCGCGGTCGTCGGCGATCTGCTCACGCTGGTCGGCGACCCGGTCTCGTCTACCGGCCTGAAATTCCCGCCTTTTCAACTCCGCCTCGCGTCGGGCAACGGAATCTTCGCGCTCGTCGAGCGCGTGCGCCCGCCGTTCCGACTCCGCGGGCGGCTCGAGACGATCCTCGGCGGCCACAGCTCACCCTAACGCTGCGGCGGCCCATTGCTTCGACCGCCAGGCGCCGTAGCGGCCAGTTCCTCACACAGGGAGATGTCGGATCAGATGGGCGTCCAGATTCCGTTGTTCCAGATTCCCCAGTTGCCGGCACCGGTCGGGTTCCACATCATCTGAGCCCCGGGCGCCCAAGCCGGTTGCGGTGGCTGCGGCGGGGCCCACGCCGGTGGCGGTCCCCAGGGCCCCCAGCCCGCGGGCGCGGACGGGCCCCCGGGCCTTTGCCAGTCGTGGCATTGATGCCAGTCCCAGTCCAAGACATTTCCCCAGGCGGGGTTCCACGGATCGCCGGGACACCAGTGGCCGGTGGGCGCCGGGGCCGCCGCGGCGACGGGACCACCGGCGAGACCCAGAACGCCCAGCGCCAAGGCGCCGCCCACCACCACGCTCGCTGTCCGCTTCACCGTCTGCATCCCCTCACACTTTCTCGATACCGGCATCCGGGCAAGTAGCAATTACGGGCGACTACTGGCGGCCGTCGAGGAGATGTGCGTAGGGGTCACTCTCGGAGCCGACGGTCTCAGGCATCGGATAATAGGTCTTGATCAGAAGATTTCCGTCGTCGTCCCAGGCGAAAGTCTCAATGCTGTAAGCCATTTGAACGTTGGGCTCAGTACCGAAGCGATTCTCACAGACCCAGGCCATCTCGTTGCCGTTCACCTGAACGGTGATCATCTTGATCTTGAGGATGGACTGGAACATGTCGAACGCGTCAGAGGTGGCGGCGTCGAAGCCGTGCTTTTCGGCCGTACCGACCGGATCGAACATGCGCACCTCGCCCGGACAGATCGTGCGCCAAGACGCTACCCATGCGTCCTTCTTCCCGGCATTCCATAATTCGGCATGCTTGGCCGCATGCGCCAAGCGAGCCTGGCGACTCGGGACACTGGCCATGACGGATTCCCTTCGTTACACCCCACGTAGGAAGCATTGATAGGTCAATGAAACCACTGAGCGTGCTCAATTTGAAGGGTCGCTCTGCGGGCCGGTCATACTCCGAACTTGGCACGCGCCTCCTGCGTCACCGGGGTGAACAGGTTGACCAGGTTTCCATCCGGATCCCGAAACAACAGTGCGCGGTTGCCCCAGGGCATCGTGGTCGGCTCCGTCACCACCTCGCCGACGTGCTCGCGGAGGCGCGCGTATTCGGAGTCCACGTCCTCGACGATGAATTCCAGGATGGCGCTCCGGTTGGCCCCGGGTTCGGCGGAACCGTCGCCGAACAGCGGGACGGTCTTGTCACTGCCGATGGCCAGCGTGCCGATCGGCGTCGGGATCTCGGCGAAAAGCTCGTTGCCCCAGACGGCCGAGACCCCCGTGACCAGCTGGTAGAAATCGACGAGCCGCCTGACGTCGGCCGTGATGATGCGGGTCGATATGAATTTCATGCGGTGCCTCCAGGTGAGCGCGGTGGGCGTCTGAGCACGGAATGCTAAGCGCCGCCCCCGACACCTCCGACCGCCATCACCGTGGCGGGCATCCTGACGAGTTCAGGTGCCAGTCGATCCTTCGGCACCGGTTTCGCTAATGCGATCTCGGGTGGCTGCCGTCAAATATGTCCAGCGCCGCAGGATGGCGTCAGCTTGAGCGGCGCGGTGGCTCTCGGCTGCTTGTCTATGCGCTGCGACGTCACCTAGTCCCGCGCTTATAGCGCGATCGTGAACTCGGGCCGCCCGATTGTGGGCATCGGCGGCAAACAGCTGGGCCCGGACCGTATTGCGCTGTCGCGCCCGAAGGCGGTCTTCCAGGCCCTCGGCGAACGGGTGGGTATCGCCGCTGGAGGGCGGCGGAGGTTCGACTGGCCGGCCTGGTGGTGTCTTATCCGCCTGGCCACCCAGCGCGGGCGCTGACGCATCGGGGCGGCGGCCTGCAGGCGTTCGCCTCGGTTCGTTCCCCAGTTGCGCTAGCAGCAGTCTTGCTCGAAGGCATGACCCGATCGCGGCAAAAGACACTTCCTGGGCGGTCGCTCTGTGTAGTCCGGAAACGATGCACTCGAACTCAAGGACGTTGAGCAATCGATCGCGTTGAGCCGTCGCCAGGTGCCAGGTATCGGCGTGGTCAGCCACAGCCCCGCCTTTCGAGTTTTTACTTCCCCGTTGGGCCATGTGGATGGCTGGCACGCCGCGTAGCTCAAGACAGTTACTCGTCTGGCGCCAGAGTGCCGTAGGAGAACCGCTCGGCCCGGATGGCGTTCAACGAGTTCCGACGAACCCGTTCGAGCCCGTCGCTGTGCTCAACGTACGTCATCGGACGACGACGCCCAAGACTTGCAACCAGTCCGACGTTCGTTTTCTGGACGCGAGCTTCGTTTGGCGGCCTCGCGCGTCCGGCATATGCCGCCCGTTTCTCGTCCGTCCAGACCGTGACCCGACGCGCCGAATCACCGGCCCGGAAGGGTTCTCCTGGCCTGCCAGGCGACGCCCGGCACCGTCTTCGCCAGATCCGGTCGGTTCCTGGCGAACGCGCGGAGGGCGCGGTAGAACGACCAAAGTTGGCGGGGAGTAGGCACTTTCGGCACAGCGGCCAGTTCCCAATGGATCCCGTTGATCGGGTCGTCGAAGAAGACCGCGTAGTAGCCGGGCCAGTACTGCGGGTATTCCTTGGGTTCGTCGGTGACCGGGATGTCGCGCGCGACCAAGAATTCGCGGTGGAAGCGGTCGACCTCTGCCCCGTTGCGGGCCCACAGCGCAATGTGATTGATGCCGACCGCCTGGTCGGCGTGCGTCAGCTTCGCCCCGGTCCGCGCGGGCTGGATGCCGATGTAGCTGTGCGGGTTGACGTTTCGCGTCATGTAATACATCGACTCGTATTCCATGTTGAGCGACGAGAAGCTGCTGTAGCCGAGCCAGCCGAACAAGGCGTCATAGAACGCGATGGAGTCGTCGTAGTCCAATACCGCGAACTCGACGTGACACACACCCCGCCACCGCATCGTGCTCCAACCTTAGTCATCCATGAACAGACTGTCCGCGTATCGCGCTGATGCGACTGACGGGATAACGCGAATGCTTGCGATAACCGCTCGAGTCACCAGAAGCGGCCCGTTCAGAAGGGAGACACCGAGGCACCCGATCAGTTTGGGATAGCGACGCTCATACCCCCGTCGATCATCCAGACGGCGCCCACGGCGTAACTCGCCAAGCCGGAGGCTAAAAAGGCTGCGACATGGGCTATTTCGGCGGGATCCGCGGCGCGTTGGACGGGC
Organism: Mycobacterium sp. 1482292.6; assembly: GCF_001672995.1. Taxonomy (NCBI): domain Bacteria; kingdom Bacillati; phylum Actinomycetota; class Actinomycetes; order Mycobacteriales; family Mycobacteriaceae; genus Mycobacterium; species Mycobacterium sp. 1482292.6. The sequence continues at coordinate 17,647 of NZ_LZKV01000191.1, forward strand.
GCGCCTTTCCCATGCTCGACCAGGTTTTCTGGATCGCCCAGGATGTTGGTGACGACATCACCGACGCCGAGGGCGTTGATCCGGATGCCGTCATCGATAGCCTCCAGGGCGGACGTGCGGGTCAGCTGCGCGAGCGCTCCTTTGGACGCGGCGTAGGCCGAAATCGTCTTGAAGCTTTGAAAGCAGGCGTACGAACCGATGTTCACGATGGCGCCACTCCGGCGGGGAATCATTGCGCGCATCGCCTCTCGGGTGTGAAGAAACGCCCCGGTGACGTTGGTATCGAGGATGTGATTCCAGTCTTCCAGGGTCGTGTCGATGACCGGCTTGTTAATGATGGTGCCGGCGTTGTTGAGCAGGATGTCGAGTTGGCCGAAGCGGCGACTGGCCAACTCGACCGCGTCGTTCGCCGTTTGTTCCTGAGCGACGTCGCCGACGAGTGGCGCCACCGTGTCGATGTCGGAGTACAGATGCTCGATCGCGGGGTCGATGTCTTCGGCGACGACATTGACGCCGTATTCGATCAACTGTCGGGTAATGGCCCGACCGATGCCGCTGGCCGCGCCGGTCACGATCGCTACCTTGCCGCGCAGGTCTTCGCTGAGGTGGTCGACGCTCATGCACCCTCCCGTGGTTATAAGAATCGTCGCTCAAACAACGCTACGTAGCGTAGCGATTGGTGTCAAACGGAGATATGGTCATACCCAGCGATGCCCTGGATGAAGACGCCCTAAATGAAACGCCTTGGATGAAGACGCCCTAAATGAAGACGCCTTGGATGAAGAGGAGCCCGTGATGTCGGCAACGGAATCGGATGGGCAGCGAAGCGGAGGGCCGACGAGGAGCGAGAAGACGACGGCGATGATTCTGCGGGCCGCGTTGGAGCTCGGCACCGAAATGGGATTCGATGCGCTCACCGTGGAACGGCTGGCTCAAAGAACGGGGGTCGCCAAAACGACGATCTACCGGAGGTGGCCGAACATCTCCACGGTGGTGATGGATGCGTTCCTCGCCGAAGTGGATCGGGCCGCTCCGATCGTCGAACGTGGCACCGCCCGCGAAAGCTTGGCGGCATCACTGAGATCCCTGGTCCGCCTGTACCGGACTCCGCACGGCCATATATTGCGCATCTTGATCGGACGGGCCCAGATCGATGACGAATTGCGCAACGCGATGACCACACGCTGGGTCGAGCCTCGGCGAGCACGCGCCCGATCCGTCGTCCGGCGCGGGATCGACTCCTCGGAGCTTCGAGAGGGGCTCGATCCCGACGTCGTCCTCGATCTGCTTTATGGGCCCGTTTATCACCGCCTGCTTGTTCCCTACGAGCACAGCGACCTGTCGGAGGCCTACATCGACGCGCTACTAGACGCCGTCTTCACCGGGTTGACTACCTAGACCGGTTCGCTTCCCGTCGCGAAACTCACTGCGCAGGCGAGGGAATGGCCTGCTCGATCAGTGCGGCCGCGATGCCGACAGCGGTCGGCAAGGCATCCGTGCCCAAGGCTCTGGTCCGAACCGAGGCGCCGTCGAGCAACAGCGCGAGCTGCTCACCGAGCAGGTCCGGATCGGCGGCACCGGCCTCCCGGGCGGTTTCGCTCAGGCGGGTGGCCACAGAGGTCTTGTACTCGCGGGCCCGTACGCGCGCGGGATGCTCCGGATCGGAGATCTCTACGGCGGCGGCGATGAACGGGCAGAGGGGCATCAGGTCATGGGTGAACGCAGGCGGCTTCTCGAACACCGCGAGCAGGCGCTCGCGGGGCGTCAGCTCGGCGCGTTCGAGGACCTCGGGCATTGTGTCGACATCGTGACGCCGCAGATACTCGGCGATCAACCCATCCTTGCTGCCGAAGTGCTGGTAAGCGGTGCGCTTGGAGACCTGTGCCGCCGTGCAGAGCAGATCCATTCCGGTGTTGTTGATGCCCTGCTCACGAAACAGCTGTTGCGCCGCGCCGAGGATGCGTTCGCGCGCTCCTCGGCCCCGTCGCCGGCCCCGCGGACCTTTTTCCAGCTCGGTCACGTCGTCCAGGGTAACGGAAAGTGTACTTAATTGGCGTGCGGTTGGACGTTGCGCTAAATTAAGCACACAGAACGGTATACCTAAAGTCCGGCGAGGAGGGCATGTGGGAAAACTTGACGGCAAGGTCGCGGTGATCACGGGCGCATCGAGCGGTCTGGCGCTCGCCAGCGCGAAGCTGTTCGTCGACGAGGGTGCGCACGTCTTTGTCACGGGCCGGCGGCGGCAGGCTCTGGACGAGGCCGTCGCGTTGATCGGACACAGCGTCACTGCCGTGCAGGGCGACGCGGCCAACCTCGATGACTTGGACCGATTGTTCGACGCGGTGAAGCGGGAGAAGGGCAGCATCGACGTGCTCTTCGCCAGCGCCGGAACGGGAGGGGAAGCACGCAAGCTCGGTGAGATCACCGAGGAGGACTTTGACACCGTCTTCGGTCTGAACACCCGTGCCACCCTGTTCACGGTGCAAAAGGCGTTGCCGCTGTTCAACGATGGCGGCTCCATCTTCATGACAGGGTCGATCGCCTCGGCCAAGGGCTGGCCCGATTACAGCGTGTACTCGGCGAGCAAGGCTGCCTTGCGTTCGTTCGCCCGCACCTGGCTCAACGAACTGAAGGAACGGCAGATCCGAGTGAACGTCCTGAGCCCGGGCCAGATCGCCACACCGATTCAGGAGAAGATGTTCGACGCCGAGACGAAGCGGCAGTTCGAATCCCTGATTCCGCGAGGAAAGATGGGACGTCCCGAAGAGATTGCGACGGTGGCGCTGTTCCTGGCCTCCGACGACTCGAGCTACGTGAATGGTGTGGAGCTGGCCGTCGACGGCGGCACCTCAGCGATCTGACGTCCTGCCTCAAGGCCGACCGCTTCGGTAGTTGGAAAGACGTTCAAGCGGAACTCCACCAGGTGGCCGACCTAGTCAGCCGTGAAATCGACCGCCTTGCCGCGTAGCGCGCCGACGGCCTTCAGGCACAGGGCAGCCGCGGGATCCGCGACGCCGACCGCGATCGGGAGTGCGATAACCGGATCGAGCCTCAAGAACCGCCCGGTCAGCGCGATCACCGGACCGGCGATGGCGGGCCGCGGCCGACGCGCCCAGCACCCACGCACCCAGCAACAGAACCGCCATTGTGACCGGAAACTTCACCATGTCGCGGTCGAGAGTCAGGTCGAGAGTCACGAGAAGGCGGCCCTCAGTTCACGTCACCGAGGAGCTCGACGAGCAGCTTCTCTACGGTTGCGGCTTGATCCGCCATCACGATGTGGTTCGCATCGTCGACGACCTCGATCCGTGCATCCGGTAGCGTCTCACGCAACATGCGTGCGGCCTTCGGACCGTTCAGCGCCGACTCGTCTCTGCCGATGACAGCCAGCACAGGAACCGCCGTGAGTCGATCTAGTTCGCAATCACTGCGAAATGGCCAAGGTCGAGGCTGAGCGTTCCTGAAAGACATCTTGAAATGCATTGCACCATAGACAAATTGACTCATGGACGGCATCCACGGCTGTTGGCGCAACAGTTTGCGGTTCTGAGGCATCACCATTGTGTCGAGCACGCGCCAGACGTGTTCCTCCCTGAGCGGCAGAAGCAGCGGCGCGAGTCCCCGGGACCATGAAGCGGGCTCATTCCGCCCGCGATGCCAACTGGACACAACAGCGCCAAGCGCTCCACCTTGTCGGGGAAGACAGTCGCGTAGTGGGTGGATATCCACGTGCCACGCGAAGCGGCCACAAACGCCGAGCGCTGAATGTCTAGAGCGCGCATCGTTTCATCAAGCCAAGTCACGATGTCAGCGATGGTCTTGGTCGGCTTCGCAGCGACGCTCTTGCCGGCTTCGTCGATAGCATCGATCATGGTGACGCTGTGGTTAGCGGTGAGAGTTCGAAGGAGCGGCACCCAGGACGTGGAGCTGATCGACGACCCATGGAGCGCCACAAGCGACGGCTTCGACCGGTCTCCTGCATGAAGCACATGGGTGCTGCCAAAGGATGTCTCAACGTCAGATTCGGTGATTGGGACAGAGCTGGCCGACAGCGCCGCGTCGTACAGCCGGAGATAGGCGGCACGCGCGTCGTCAGAACGGAATTTCGAGAGTCTGACCAATTCGCACCTGCCTGCTCCGCGCTACTGCTTAGCGTTACACGTTGAACCGGAACTCGACCACACCGCCGTGCATCAGGACTCACCGCGCGCGGTAAGCGCCGGCGGCGTCCAACTGCCATCGAGGATCTCAGCGCGAGGCCGGTAGAGGCGGATGAGATAGTTCCAACCTTCCGGCGTCACAATCGCGTTAGGGGGCGGATCGTCGCCAGCCGACGCAACGAAACGAACAGTCACCGACCCGTCGGCGTTGGGCACGCCGGTAACGCTGTTGACCGTATAGAGGTTCGCCTCGTTCAGTTCGAAGAACCCACGCTTGTTGTAGACCGACACCGACCAGAAGGCGTCGACGGGCACGTCGTCGAACACCAAGTCATAGTCGCCGGGCGCGACGTTAGGAGCTACGCCGATGTAAGCCGCTTCAGACGTGGGCAACCCTCCCCATCCGGCGGCTGATCCGATGAGGTGACGAACCGGATCCACCGCCGTCCGGGCACCGAACATGCGGTCGAAGTTGTCGAGCCCGCGAGCCAGGGCAAGCAGGGCGTCGCGGGTCGCATCGAGGCTTTCCGGGTTGTATTCGGGCATCGCGAACGGTTGTGACGCACCCGTCTGCAGCACAAGACGATCCTGCAAGGCACCGACGGCGGCCACGTCCGCAAAGTCGTTGGGATCGACCAGGATCCGCACACCGACGAGCACATAGCGCGACCCATACTTGTCGCTGGTTAGAAGATGCTCGCCCGGTTCGTGGATGACATCATTCACGAAGTGGTCTTCGCTGACGACCATCGCCGATAAGTAACGACCGTTGGCGTCGGGCAGGGTGAGTCGGGCCGGTTCGGCAAGATCAACGATCGCGAAGCTGTAAAGGGTATCCCGATTCAGCCTGATCACTGTCTGCTCGTCGATGCGCGCAGGTGTGCGGTTGTGCCGAAATGTACCAACGCTTCCGGCGTCAGCCTGAATATCGCGAAACATCCGGTGGGTTTCTGCCCGAACAAAGTTGTCGACGTTTACGTGGATTGACACCGTCCCGGTCCTCTCACTTCTTCACCCCAGACGTTGCTTGGAACCGGAACTCGACCACGTCGCCGTCGGCCATCACGTAGTCCTTGCCCTCCATGCGGACCTTGCCCGCCGCTTTGGCCGCCGCCATCGAGCCAGCGGCGATGAGGTCGTCGTAGGAGACGATCTCGGCTTTGATGAAGCCCTTTTCGAAATCGGTGTGGATCACCCCGGCGGCCTTCGGTGCGGTGTCGCCCTGATGAATCACCCACGCGCGCGCCTCTTTTGGGCCCGCCGTCAGGTAGGTCTGCAGCTTGAGGGTGTGAAAACCGGCCCGCGCCAAGGCATCCAGTCCCCGCTCGGTTTGCCCGATCGACTCCAGCAGCTCGGCGGCCGACTCGTCGTCGAGCTCTTGGAGTTCGGCCTCGATCTTCGCGTCGAGGAACACCGCGTCCGCGGGGGCGACCATCGCGGACAGCTCGGCCTTGCGGGCATCGTCGGTCAGCACTGACTCGTCGGCGTTGAACACGTACAGAAACGGCTTGGTGGTCATCAGGTTCAGCTCGCGCAGCGGTGCGGCGTCGACGCCGGCCGCAATCAGCGTCTTGCCCGAGTCCAGCACCGCCTCCGCGGCGACGGCGGCCTCGTGCACCGGCTTGCGCTCCTTGTTGTTGCGGGCTTCCTTCTCCAGCCGCGGCACGGCCTTCTCCAGGGTTTGCATGTCGGCGAGGATCAGCTCGGTCTCGATCACCTCGATGTCGGCGCGCGGGTCGACCTTGCCGTCCACGTGCACCACGTCGTCATCGGCGAACACCCGCACCACCTGGCAGATCGCGTCACACTCGCGGATGTTGGCCAGGAACTTGTTGCCCAGGCCGGCGCCCTCGGAGGCGCCCTTCACGATTCCGGCGATGTCGACGAACGTGACCGGCGCCGGAACGATCTTCTCGGAGCCGAACATCTCGGCCAGCTTGTCCAGCCGGGGATCGGGCAGCGGGACGACGCCCTCGTTGGGCTCGATCGTCGCGAACGGGTAGTTGGCCGCCACCACGTTGTTCCGGGTCAGCGCGTTGAACAAGGTCGACTTGCCGACGTTGGGCAACCCCACTATTCCCAGGCTCAGGCTCACGGGGAACCAAGTCTAGGGGTCCTGGCGACCACGGGCGCCGGGGACCGTTGATCACCGCCGATACTGCACGCTGGCATGGCGCGCGCAGGATCGCAACGAGGTATTTACGGGCCTTTCGGCCCATTCCCGGTACGGTCTACATGTGTCAGCACAGCGGGCGAGTTCGACGGTGGCGGATGGTCACCGTTCGATCCTTCCAAACATCCCAGGTGTCCCCTGGTACGCAGCCCTGCTTATCGCCGTCACCGCGACCGCCATCGGTTACGGAATCGACGCTGGTCACAAGGAGCTGACCCACGTCTTCGCGGGCTTCTATATAGCCGGCTGCGTGGCGGCGGTGCTGGCGGTACGCCAGGACGGCATCTTCACCACGATCATCCAGCCGCCCCTGATCCTGTTCGGCGCGGTGCCGGGCGCCTACTGGCTGTTCCACGATGCCAAGGTCGGCCGCCTCAAAGACCTGCTGATCAACTGTGGCTATCCGCTGATCGAGCGCTTCCCGCTGATGCTGGGCACCGCCGGCGGCGTGCTGGCGATCGGACTGGCCCGCTGGTATTTCGGAAACGCCTACAAGACAAGGACATCGGCGGGCGCCTCTGAAGACGCTCCGGACGCCGCCAGTGTGGCCGTCAAGTCGTTCTTCAATGGCATCGTCGCCAAGGCGCAGTCGGTGCTGCAGTCGGATACCGACGACGACGACACCGACGAAACCACCGATGCCCGCCGCGCCCGCAGGTCGAGCTCGTCGTCGAGGACGCGCCGCACGACGCGCAGCACCCGCTCCACGACCCGCTCGGCCCGTAGCCGTTCCCGGCATTCCCGCGAGCCGTTGGGCGACGGGTCCGAACCGGCCGAGCGGCCCGAACGTCCCCGGCGCAGCACCCGCCGCACCGCCGCGTCGGCCCGCGATTATGACGCCGCCGAGCCGCCCCGACGGTCCCGCCGGCCCAGGCCGGACGCCGACGCCGATCCGCGTGGCCAGTCGGCCCGGGAACCGCGTCGCGAACCGCGCCCCCGCCGCAGCCCCTACGACCGGCCCACCCCGCGGAGCAGCCGTTTCGACGGCTTTGAGTCCTACGGGGACAGGTATGAGCCGCCGAGCGGCCCGACTTCCGGGGGCCGGTACGAAAGCCGCGAACCGTACGCGCCGCCGTATGAACCGAGGCGCCGGCGTCCGCCGTCAACCGGCTCGAACGGAACCCATCACCCCATCTCCCAGGTCCGCTACCGGGGCGGCGGGTCGCAGGAACCGCCCCGCGAGCCGCACACCGAGCGGCGCAGCCGCACGCGGACGCCCGGCCGGTCGCCGGCGGAATCCTGGGAATACGACGTCTAGCGCAGGTCGCAAGCTCAGCGAACTGACCGGATCTCCCGCGGCAACGCGAACACCAGGGTCTCCTGCGCGGTCGTGACCGGCTGCACCACGTCGAAGCCGCACTCGGCCAGCCGCGTTAGCACGCCCTCGACCAGGACCTCGGGAACCGACGCCCCGGAGGTGACGCCCACCGTGGTGACGCCGTCGAGCCAGGACGGGTCGATGTCGTCGGCCCAGTCCACCAGGTGCGCGGCCGCGGCCCCGCCACCCAAGGCGACCTCGACCAGCCGCACCGAGTTCGAGGAGTTGCGGGACCCGACGACGATCACCAGCTCACACTCGGGTGCCATCGCCTTGACCGCCACCTGGCGGTTCTGGGTCGCGTAGCAGATGTCGTCGCTCGGGGGATCCTGCAGCTTGGGGAACCGTTGCCGCAGCCGCTCGACGATTTCCATGGTCTCGTCAACCGACAGCGTGGTCTGCGAGAGCCACACCACCTTGTTCTCGTCACGCACGGTCACGTTGTCGACGGCGGCGACCCCGTCGACCAGCTGCACGTGGTCGGGCGCCTCCCCCGCGGTCCCGATGACCTCCTCGTGGCCCTCGTGGCCGATGAGCAGGATGTCGTACTCGTTGCGCGCGAACCGCCTGGCCTCGTTGTGCACCTTGGTCACCAGCGGGCAGGTGGCGTCGATGGTGTGCAGGTTCCGGTCGGCGGCCGCGGCGTGCACCGTGGGCGCGACGCCGTGCGCGGAGAACACCACGATGGCCCCCTCGGGAACCTCGTCGGTCTCCTCGACGAACACCGCGCCGGCCTTTTCCAGGGTGGTGACCACGTGGCGGTTGTGCACGATCTCATGACGCACGTAGACCGGCGGCCCGTGCTTTTCCAGTGCGCGTTCCACGGTCTCCACGGCCCGGTCGACGCCCGCGCAGTAACCACGCGGTTCGGCCAGGAGCACACGCTTGCGGACTGGGTCGCCGGCTACCGAACGCGCTGGTCCTCCCACAAGGCCGGGAATCCCCATGTCGATAGTCGGCGGCATGACGTCCAGGGTACTTACCGCGGACACGGGCTTGCCAGCTCGCGCCGCTGGGCTTGGAGTTAGCCGCCGCTTAGGGCAATCTTGGACCCATGGGCACTGCACCGTATGGAGTTCGGCTGCTGGTCGGCGCGGCAACAGTCGCGGTCGAAGAGACCATCAGGCTGCCGAAAACCATCCTGATGTACCCGATGACACTGGCCAGCCAGGCAGCGCACATCGTGATGCGCTTCCAACAGAACCTTGCCGAGCTGGCTATCAAGGGCGACAGCACCCTCGAATCGATCTTCCCGCCCAAGGACGAGAAGCCGGAATGGGCGACCTTCGACGAGGACATCGATGACGCGGCCGACGGGGCGTACGGCGCATTGCAGGACGGCGGCGAAGGCGAGCGCAGGGCCGAGGGCCGGTTCGCCCTGTACTCGGTGGCCGACGCGCACGAGGACGCCAGCGCCCTGACCCGCCCGGCCCGGCAATCTAAGAAGCCGGCGGCCGGCGCCTCGGTTCCGCAACCGGAAGTGGTCACCGAGCTGGACTACACGTCGCTGACGCTGGCGCAGCTGCGGGCGCGCCTGCAGTCGCTGAGCATCGACGAGCTCGAAGCCCTGCTGGCCTACGAGCAGGCCACCAAGGGCCGGGCACCGTTCCAGACGCTGCTCGCCAACAGGATCACCCGCGCGAACGCGAAGTGACCCCGGCCGTTACCTCCGAACCGAACTCCGCCGAGAATCCGTTTCCGGTGCGCGCGGTGGCCATCCGGGTCGCGGGCTGGATCGACAAGCTGGGCACCGTCTGGGTCGAGGGTCAGCTGGCCCAGATTTCGATGCGCCAGGATTCCAAAACCGTGTTCATGGTGCTGCGTGACCCGGCCGCCGACATGTCGCTGACCGTGACCTGCCCGCGCGATCTGGTGCTGAACGCGCCGGTGAAGCTGGCCGAGGGCACGCAGGTGGTGGTGCGCGGCAAGCCATCGTTTTACACGGGCCGGGGCACATTCTCGTTGCGGCTGTCCGAGATTCGCGCCGTCGGGGTGGGTGAGCTGCTGGCCCGCATCGATCGGCTGCGCCGGCTGCTGGATGCCGAAGGCCTCTTCGATCCCCGGCTCAAGCGTCCGATCCCCTTCCTGCCCAACATGATTGGACTGATCACCGGGCGGGCCAGCGCCGCCGAACGCGACGTCACCACCGTGGCAGCCGCACGCTGGCCCGGGGTGCGCTTCGCGGTCCGTAACACCGCCGTGCAGGGACCCAACGCGGTCGCCCAGATCGTCGAGGCGCTGGGCGAACTCGACCGCGACGCCGATGTCGACGTCATCGTGCTCGCCCGCGGCGGCGGCAGCGTCGAGGACCTGTTGCCGTTCTCCGACGAGACGCTGTGCCGCGCCATCGCGGCCTGCCGCACCCCGGTGATCAGTGCGGTCGGCCACGAACCCGACAACCCGCTGTGCGATCTGGTCGCGGATCTGCGCGCGGCCACCCCCACCGACGCCGCGAAGAAGGTGGTCCCCGACACCGCCGCCGAGCTGCGGCTGCTCGACGACCTGCGCCGGCGCAGCGCGCAGGCATTGCGCAACTGGGTGACCCGCGAGCAACGGGCCCTGGCCCAGATCCGCAGCCGCCCGGTGCTGGCCGAGCCGCTGGCGGCGCTGACGGCGCGCGCCGAGGAGGTGCACCGCGCCCGGTCGGCGATGCGCCGCGACATCACCCGCCTGGCCGCCACCGAGACCGAGCGGGTCGGCCACCTGCGCGCGCGGCTGGCCACGTTGGGGCCGGCGGCCACACTGGCCCGCGGTTACGCCGTGGTGCAGGCCATCGGGCCGACGAACCAGGTGCTCCGGTCGGTCGACGACGCGCCGGCGGGCACCCGACTGCGGGTGCGGGTGGCCGACGGCGCCGTGGCCGCAGTGAGCGAAGGACCCTCCGATGGCGCGTAGAAACGACGGCGGGGACGACGCCGCCGTCCCTCAGGAGAGCGAGTCCATTACACCTATTAGTCACCTGGCGTATGAAGCCTGCCGGGACGAACTGATCGAAGTCGTGCGGGTGCTCGAGCAAGGCGGCCTGAACCTAGATGAATCGCTGAAGCTCTGGGAAAGGGGCGAGCAGCTGGCTAAACGGTGCGAGGAGCACTTAGCTGGCGCCCGCAAGAGGATCGAGGATGCGCTCGCGGCGGGCGAGCCTGAGGATGCCTGAATCCGGCGACATCGGGGGGCGCGGATGAAAACCTTTTTCCGAACTGGAACACGTTTCAGTTATGCTTTGGGCCATGGGTGATCCATCGCTGACGGCCGAACTCGGCCGTGTCCTGGTCACCGGGGGCTCCGGATTCGTCGGTGCCAACCTGGTGTCCACCTTGCTCGACCGCGGGCATTTCGTGCGTTCCTTCGACCGTGCGCCCTCGCCGCTGCCGGCGCATCCGCAGCTGGAGGTACTGCAGGGTGACATCACCGACACGGCCGTGTGCGCCCAGGCGGTCGACGGCATCGACACCGTCTTCCACACTGCGGCGATCATCGACCTGATGGGCGGTGCATCGGTGACCGACGAGTACCGGCAGCGCAGCTTCGGGGTCAACGTCGGCGGCACCGAGAACCTGGTCCGCGCCGGGCAGGCCGCCGGGGTGCAGCGCTTCATCTACACCTCGTCCAACAGCGTCGTCATGGGCGGTCAGAACATCGCAGGCGGCGACGAGACGCTGCCCTACACCCACCGGTTCAATGACCTTTACACCGAGACCAAGGTGATCGCCGAGCGATTCGTGTTGGGGCAGAACGGTGTTGACGGACTGTTGACCTGTGCGATTCGCCCCAGCGGCATCTGGGGCCGGGGCGACCAGACGATGTTCCGCAAGCTGTTCGAAAGCGTGATCGCCGGCCACGTCAAGGTGCTGATCGGCCGCAAATCGGCCCGGTTGGACAACTCCTACGTGCACAACCTGATTCACGGTTTCATCCTGGCCGCCGAACACCTGACGCCCGGCGGCACCGCGCCCGGCCAGGCGTACTTCGTCAACGACGCCGAGCCCATCAACATGTTCGAGTTCGCCAGGCCGGTGGTCGAGGCGTGCGGAGAGAAGTGGCCGCGGGTCCGGGTGAACGGGCCCATCGTGCGCGCGGCGATGACGGGGTGGCAGCGGCTGCATTTCCGATTCGGGATACCGGCGCCGCTGCTCGAGCCGCTCGCCGTCGAGCGGCTGTATCTGGACAACTTCTTTTCGATCGCCAAGGCGTCGCGCGACCTCGGTTACCAGCCCCTGTTCAACACCGAGCAGGCGCTGTCGGAATGCCTTTCGTACTACGTCGAGATGTTCGACCAGATGAAACGGCAAGCGTTGGCGGGCAAGGCATCCGCCTAGCGGAAGCTCACCATGTCGCTGCCCCAGGCCGCGCGGATGCCGGCGTCGATGTCGTACGCTACGGTGTCGCTGCGGCCGATGACCAAGCAGGAACGGTCGGTCTCCTCATACGGTGTCCATTCCGGCGCGCCGGCGGGACCGGCGGGGGCGGCGTGTGCGGCGAAGTTGATCCATCGGGTGCGCACCCTCTTGGACACCGCCTTGGCGGCCTTGGTGCCGCCCAGCTTCAGCGTGGGATCCTTGGGCGCGCCGAGATTGCCCCAGACGAAAGGCAATTCGGTGGCATGAGCGGCCCCGACCATCAGCAGCTTCAACAACGGGGTGGCGTAGTCGAACCGGTAGAGATACACCGGCGCAACGCGGGCGTGCCCCTCGGCGAGCCACACCGACGGCATCCGGAAGCCGACGTCGGTCGCGATGTTCAAACTCCTTGCCCTGCGCCGCAATCGCGAATACGCCGAGCCGATCTCCTCCTCGGTGGGCAACTGCAGATCGGGTTGTTCGGCGGCGATCTGGTTGAACATCGATGTGATCGCGTTCGGCGTGATCGGCATCAGCGGCGAGCGCATCAACCGGAACAGCGCCGCCTCGTGCTTGTTGGTGCCGATGATCAACGGGACCGGATGTGAGCGGCCCTCTTGGGCAAGCTTGACCGGATAGTCGCTCAGCACATCGCCGTCCACGATCGGGACGAAGGCCAGCGTTCCCGGGTTGCGCACCGGCACTTCGTCGAACACCTGTTGCGTCGCGGCCAGGATCGCCGCCATCGGGATGTCGATCAGCCGCCGGGAGTCCGCGGGGTCGACTCCCAGCCGGTCGAGGAACGCCCGGGCCACCCGGCCGGCACGTTCGCGGTCGTATACCGAAGTGGCCGGCGAGCTTTGCGCGATCGCGGCGGCGAACAGACCCTCGGCCGCCGGGCTGGCCAGCAGCGTGGTGACCATCCCCGCCCCGGCGGACTCGCCGAACAGCGTGACCCGCCGCGGATCACCGCCGAAGGCGGCGATGTTGTCGCGCACCCACTCCAGCGCCGCCAGCGCGTCGCGCAGCCCGACGTTCGAATCGAAATGCCGTCCACCGGAATCGAACGACGACAGGTCGAGAAAACCGAGCACCCCGAGCCGATAGTTGACGGTCACCACGACGACGTCGCCGTGGCTGACCAGCCTGCGGCCGTCATAGAGGGTCTGGCTGCTCGACCCCAGGACGTAGGCGCCGCCGTGCAGCCAGACCATCACCGGCTTGGCGTCACCGGGGTGGATGTCAGAAGACGCCCAGACGTTGAGCCGCAAGCAGTCGTCGCCCTGCGGCGCGCCAAGATCCAACGGCATGTTGGGAAACACCGGTTGCGGGCAGGCCGGCCCGAACGCGGTGGCGTCGACGACCTCGGTACTGCGCGGGGGCGGCTGCGGCGCCCGGAAACGCAGCTCGCCCACCGGCGCCGCCGCGTACCGAACGCCCTTCCACGCCTTGACGCCGTTTTCTTCGATGCCCCGGACCGGGCCGTAGCCGGTTTCGACCACCAGGTCGTCGTTAGCCATGCGCGTGCAAAATCTCCTGAATGAACCTAGAAAAGGCGTTGCGTGAGGAACTCGACAACTCGCTTACGGGCCTCGTAGGCGGGGTGGCCGTCGAGCTCGCGGACCTCGTCGGTGAGCACCGAGTGCGCCATCTTGCCGAAGCCGTGCTGATTCGTGGGGCTTGAATCGATGTCGATCACCTCGAAGGCATCGCCGAGGCGCTTCTTGAGCGTCGCGAACCGCTCGGCGGGCGCCATCTTGTCCTCGCTGAACCGCAATCCCATGGCGCACAGGCCGTCGTTGGCGCACCGGTCGGCCACGGTGGCCAGCTCGGATTCGCTCAAGCCCGGGTCGCGGCGCCGCGCCGCTCCGAGCGGGACCGGGACCGACGGCTGTGACAGCACCGGCGCCAGCACGCTGTCGTCGACCGCGGCGGCCAGCGCGAAGCCACCGGTGAAGCACTGGCCGATCACCCCGACGCCCTTGCCTGGCGTCGATGCGTTGAGGTCACGGGCCAACGCACGCAGGAACGACGCCACCGGCCGCTGCTTGTTCAGCGCGAGCGCCGCGAATTCTCTTGCCACACAAGCACGTCCGATGACGCCAAGGAGGTACCCTGCCGTCTCGGCCTTGCCCGGCTGGCCGAACAACGACGGCATCGCGACGGTGAACCCGTTGTCCACCAGGTGATTACCCAGGGCGAGCACGCCGGGATGGATCCCGGGGATTTCCGGAATCAACACCACCCCGGGGCCGCTGCCCTTGCGATAGACGTCATGGGTGTATCCGCCGGCGCTAAACGGTGCCGCCGACCACCCGGACAGATCAGCCTCCGGTGCAGTCACGTTGATGCGTCCCTCTGCTTGCGCTGGTGGATTAGCGGCTTGGCAAAGGCGGTTGCGATTGCGTCGCCGACGCCAGCGTACGGAACTGATCGGTGTTTCCGGCGCCGGTTATCGCAATTTGGGTGGCGCCGCCCGGGCCGCTGAGCCGGGTCGTCCATATCGGCTCGGCGTCTGCGCCGTTCTGACCGGCGCCCTGGTAGACCACCCAACCGGTGCCGCCGACGTCCACGGTCCCCGTCGGGTAGGCCGACTGGTGAATCGAATTGACCAGCTTGTCCTCGTCGGCATTGCTCTGGGTCAGGCTCAGGTATAGCCCGGTCGGGGTGATGTACCCGACCTCCGAAACAGGCGCGTTCAGCCGTTGACCGCTCGCGGGGTCGGTCCGGCCGCCCGGGATGCCGCCGCGGTGGCCGGAGTTGGCCTGCCAGCCGGTGGGCAGCTGCGGCTGGCGGATGGGAAAGCCGAGCGCGGAGGCGTCCGCGCGCAGGGCCGCACCGGCGTCGTACGACGGGACGGGGCCCTGGTGGTGGCCGAACTGGACCGAGCACATACCGAGCATGCCGGCCAGCACGATGCACCCGATGACCAGCGGTATCAGGGACCAGAACATGTCCCGGCCGTCCTGCAACAGCCGGGGTTTGGCCGGCCTGGGCGCGGGGCCCGCTGGCGGAGACGGCGCGCCGGAGGCGCTCCCATCACGCTGGGAATTCAGCGGCGGCTCCTCCGTCATCCCCCAAGTATCCCAGTTCCAGCGGACCGATCCGCTTCTGGGACAATCGGCAACCATGACAGTTGAGGGCGACCACTCGACCGCCGCCGCCGGCGGGGCCCCCGCGCCGGGCAGACCGCGCGGTGAGGCCCCAGACCGCAACCTGGCTCTGGAACTGGTACGCGTCACCGAGGCCGGGGCCATGGCCGCAGGTCGCTGGGTCGGCCGCGGCGACAAAGAGGGCGGTGACGGGGCGGCCGTCGACGCGATGCGTGAGCTGGTCAACACCGTGTCGATGCGCGGCGTCGTCGTCATCGGCGAGGGCGAAAAGGACCACGCGCCGATGCTCTACAACGGCGAGGAGGTCGGCAATGGCGACGGCGCGGAGTGCGACTTCGCCGTCGACCCGATCGACGGCACCACCCTGATGAGTAAGGGCATGCCCAACGCCATCTCCGTGTTGGCGGTGGCCGACCGCGGCGCGATGTTCGACCCGTCGGCGGTGTTCTACATGAACAAGATCGCCGTCGGGCCCGAGGCCGCGCACGTGCTCGACATCACCGCGCCGATCGCCGAGAACATCAAGGCCGTCGCCAAGGTCAAGGCGTTGTCGGTGCGCGACATGACCGTGTGCATCCTGGACCGGCCGCGGCACGCCCAGCTGATCCACGAGGTCCGGGCGACCGGAGCCCGCATCCGGCTGATCACCGACGGTGACGTGGCCGGCGCGATCTCGGCCTGCCGGCCCCATTCGGGCACCGACATGCTGGCCGGGATCGGCGGCACGCCGGAAGGCATCATCGCCGCCGCCGCCATCCGGTGCATGGGCGGCGCGATCCAGGCGCAGCTGGCTCCCACCGACGACGAGGAACGCCAGAAGGCCATCGACGCCGGCTACGACCTCGACCAGGTGCTGACGACCGAGGACCTGGTGTCCGGTGAGAACGTGTTCTTCTGCGCCACCGGGGTCACCAGCGGTGACCTGCTCAAGGGCGTCCAGTACTACCCCGGCGGGTGCACCACCCAGTCGATCGTCATGCGGTCGAAGTCGGGCACCGTCCGGATGATCGAGGCCTACCACCGGCTTTCGAAGCTCAACGAGTACTCCGCCATCGACTTCACCGGCGATAGCTCCGCCGCCTATCCCCTGCCCTGACCGCCGATCGAACAACGAGGAAGACCCATCTATGGCCTTGAACGACTCTGATGACACCGAGTACCGCATCGAGCACGACACCATGGGCGAGGTCCGCGTACCCGCAAAAGCGTTGTGGCGTGCGCAAACTCAGCGCGCCGTCGAGAACTTTCCGATCTCGGGCCGCGGCCTGGAGCGCACCCAGATCCGCGCGCTGGGCTTGCTGAAGGGCGCGTGCGCGCAGGTCAACAAGGACCTGGGGCTGCTGGCGCCGGAGAAGGCCGACGCGATCATCGCCGCGGCCGGCGAAATCGCCGACGGGCAGCACGACGACCAGTTCCCCATCGACGTGTTCCAGACCGGTTCGGGCACCAGCTCCAACATGAACACCAACGAGGTGATCGCCAGCATCGCGGCCGCCAACGGTGTGACGGTGCACCCCAACGACGACGTCAACATGTCGCAGTCGTCGAACGACACATTCCCCACCGCCACCCACATCGCGGCCACCGAAGCCGCTGTGCGCCATCTGCTTCCGGCGCTCGAGGTGCTGCATGACGCGCTGGCCGGCAAGGCCCGCGAGTGGCACACCGTGGTCAAGTCGGGCCGCACCCACCTGATGGACGCCGTCCCGGTGACGCTCGGCCAGGAATTCAGCGGCTACGCCCGCCAGATCGAGGCGGGCATCGAGCGGGTGCGCGCGACGCTGCCCCGGCTCGGTGAGCTGGCCATCGGCGGCACCGCGGTCGGTACCGGCCTGAACGCCCCCGACGGCTTCGGCGCCAAGGTGGTCGAGACGCTGGTCGCCTCCACCGGCCTGAGCGAATTGCGCACGGCCGCCAACTCGTTCGAGGCCCAGGCGGCGCGCGACGGGCTGGTCGAGGCGTCCGGCGCGCTGCGCACCATCGCGGTGTCACTGACCAAGATCGCCAACGACGTCCGCTGGATGGGGTCGGG
The DNA here is from genome assembly GCF_001672995.1 of Mycobacterium sp. 1482292.6. NCBI lineage: Bacteria > Bacillati > Actinomycetota > Actinomycetes > Mycobacteriales > Mycobacteriaceae > Mycobacterium > Mycobacterium sp. 1482292.6. The sequence continues at coordinate 34,780 of NZ_LZKV01000191.1, forward strand.
CCCGCTGACCGGCCTGGCCGAGATTGCGCTGCCCGACCTGCAGCCGGGCAGTTCGATCATGCCGGGCAAGGTCAATCCCGTTCTGCCGGAAGCGGTTACCCAGGTTGCCGCGCAGGTGATCGGGAACGACGCCGCGGTGGCCGTCGGCGGCTTGTCCGGTGCCTTCGAGCTCAACGTCTACATCCCGATGATGGCCCGCAACATCCTGGAGTCCTTCAAGCTGCTGACCAACGTGTCGAAGCTGTTCGCCGAGCGTTGCATCGTCGGCCTGGCGGCCAACGTGGAGCACCTGCGCGAGCTGGCCGAGTCGTCGCCGTCGATCGTGACGCCGCTGAACTCGGCGATCGGATACGAGGAGGCCGCCGCGGTGGCCAAGCAGGCACTCAAGGAGCGCAAGACGATTCGCCAGACGGTGATCGATCGGGGCCTGATCGGCGAGAAGCTGTCCGAAGAAGAACTCGATCGGCGGCTCGACGTGCTGGCGATGGCCAAGGTCAAGCCCGAAGACTGAGCCACCCCGTCATCCGATGACGGCGGTGGTCGACGAGAGTAAGGGTGGTTTTCCATGACGGCTCCTCCCGGTGGTCCCTACGGCCAGGGGCCCTACGGAAGCAATCCATATGGGCAGGACCCGAATTGGGGCGCGCAGCCGCCGGCGGGCGGTCCCGGGCCCTACCCGCAAGGTGGTCCCGGCCCTTACCCGCAGGGCGGCCCCGGGCCCTATCCGCAGGGCGGTCCCTACGCCTACCCGCCGGGCGGCCCGTACCCGTATGCGCCGCCGGGTGGCCCCGCCTACCCGAACCAGCCATATCCCCAACCCGGACAGCAGTTTCCGCCGGGAGGCCCGGGCGGCCCGTATCCCCCGGGGCCACCGCCGGGTGGGTCCGGGTCCAAGCTGCCGTGGTTGATCGTCGCCGGTCTGGTCGTACTCGCGGTGATCGCGCTGGTGGCGACGCTGTTGGTGATGCGGGGCGGTCACGACAACAAGCCGGCCGCCGCGCCCTCGACCACGAGCACGTCGGCCTCCCCGCCCAAGAACTCCGCGCAGAACGCGACGGATTGCACCCCGAACGTGTCGGGCGGCGAGATGCCCCGCACCGACTCGATCGCCGCCGGCAAGCTGTCCTTCCCGGCCAGCGCGGCGCCGGGCGGGTGGACGGTGTTCTCCGACGACCAGGGCCCGAACCTGATCGGCGGGCTGGGTGTCGCCCAGGACGTGCCCGGGGCCAATCAGTGGATGATGACGGCCGAGGTCGGCGTCACCAATTTCGTTGCCAGCATGGACCTTACGGCTCAGGCCACGAAGTTGATGCAATGCATCGTCGCCGGCCCCGGCTACGCCAACGCCCAGCCCACGCTCGGGCCGACGAAGTCGTCGTCGATCACCGTGGACGGCACCAAGGCGGTCCGCGTCGACGCCGACGTTACGATCGCCGACCCCAGCCGTAACGTGAAGGGCGACTCCGTCACCATCATCGCCGTCGACACCAAGCCGGTGACCGTCTTCATCGGCAGCACCCCCATCGGTGACGCGGCTTCGGCGGGCCTCATCGGGAAGATCATTGCCGCGCTAAAGGTCTCGAAGTCCTGACGCGGGTCGGCTAGCCGGCGGAGCCCGTCGGCGCCGAGACGTGGGTGGCCTCGGACCGCCCGCGCAGGACCGTCGAATAGCACTCGGCCCACTGCGCGCGCTCGGCCTCCCCCGCGGCAGCGACGGCACCCGCCGAACACAGGATGCGCCGGTCGGAGGTTTTGGCGAGGTCCGCCAATCGCGCGGCCTCGTTGACGGCGTCACCGATCACGGTGTACTCGTACCGGTTCTCGGCGCCGATGTTGCCGGCGAACACCCGCCCCGCGGAGACGCCGATGCCGAAATCGACCGGCAGCCGCCGCAGTTGAGACCCCAGCGCACGCGCGGTCGCCAACGCCGACGATGCCGGTTCGTTCGTCGGCAACGGCACGCCGAAGACGGCCAGCACGGCGTCGCCGGCGAACTTGTTGACCAGGCCGTGGTGTTCGTCGACGGCGTGCACCACGATCCGGAAGAAGTCGTTGAGCACCTCGGCGACCTCCTGTGGGGGGCGGCTTTCGGCGAGCTGGGTGGAACCCACCAGGTCAATGAAGAGCACCGCGGCTTCGACCACGTCGCCCGACAGGGAAGCCCCCTCGTTGAGGGCGCGCTGCGCGACGTCGGCCCCGACATGGCGTCCGAACAGGTCACGCAGCCGGTCCCGCTCGGCGAGACCGGCCACCATCCGGTTGAATCCGGTTTGCAGACGGCCGATTTGGGAACGTTCGTAGGCGCCGACGTAGGTTTCCATGCGGCCGTGCTCGACCTCGGCCATCGCATCGACCACCTCGCCGACCGGATCCGAGATGGACCGCGAGGTCAAGATCATCGTCGGCAGCCCCAGCACCAGCGCCGCCAACGACACCACCAGAATCGGCACGTCCAACGACGCGGACTTCTCGATCAGCCATCCGTACGACCGCAAGACGACCAGCGTCGCGATCACGGCGATGGGGAACGCGCTGCACAGGAACCACAGCAGAACCAGCCGGGCGTACACGCTCGGCACCGCCAGCCGCGGCTCGGCGCCAAGCGTGGCGGCGCGCATGATGGGCCGCAGGGTGCGCTGCGCGAGCAGCATCCCGGTGCCGGCGGCCGCCGACCCGCCGAGCAGCACGCCGAGGCCGATGGGCAGCAGAAGCCGCGGCCCGCCACCGAGATTCAGCAGGATGAAGATGCCGCCGGTCAACGCCCAGGACGTCACCAGGATCGCCGACTGACGGCCGGCCAGCTTCATCACGGCTTCGCGTTGTTGCGGAGTGGGTTCGGCGCCCGCAACAAACCAGCGCACGGTGGGAGCCAGGCTCACGGCGCCGGCCACCGCGACACTGACGATGCCCAGCACGATGAGCAGGATCACCGGCGCAGTGTTCTGCCGCGCGAAGTCCGCGTTGGCGCCCACGGAAGTGTGGCCCCGCAACGGAATCAGGATGGCGGCCGCTTCGACGACGGCCAACGCGTAGGACAGGCTGAGATCGAACCCGTACTGAAACAGCCATCGCCTAAAGGACTTTCGCCCTCCGGCGGCCGGCCGCTGCGCCGTACCGCGCCATCGTCGCGGAAGCCGATCCCGAAGCCAGCCCACGGTGATCACCCTACAAACGTAGTCGCGGGCGACCCGAAATGTGTGCTAGGCACCGTTGTTCGGCCCGCCGGAGTTCTGCCCAGGGATGTCGGTGATCGGGAAGTTGGGCATCGGTTTGGGCGAGGGCGTGTTGGGCAGCGTGGGGATGTCGGCGGGCGGGATGTCGTGCAGACCGTTGACCGGTGGACCGTTTTCACGGCTGCCGTAACTGCTGCCGGGCGCTCGCGGTCCCAGCAGGTCGCTGACCGTCACCATTCGGTACCCGTTGGCCCTGAGCACCGGGATGAACTGATACACCAGATCGACGGTGCTGGAATAGGTGCTGTGCAGCAACACCACCGAGCCCGGCTTGATGTAGGTCATCAGCATGTAGCGGGTCGCGGCCGTGTTCGAGTCGTTCGCCCAGTCGAAAGGGATGACATCCCAAAGGATTTCGGCCAGCCCGTATTGGCCGGCGGTCTGACGCACCACGGGGTCGGACAGCCCGCCCGCGGGGCGATACAGGTTTGGGGTGCGCCCGGTCGCGGCGGTGATCGCGTCGTTGGCCTTGGTGAACTGGGCGGCGATGTCCTCGCGCGGGATCGTGGTCATGTTGGGGTGTTCCCAGGTGTGGCTGCCGATCTCCATCCCGGCGTCGGCGATGCGCTTGGCGCCGGCCGGGTTGGCGGCCACCTTGTTGCCGATCAGAAAGAACGTCGCCTTGGCGTCGTTATCCTTGAGGATCTGCAGCAGCCGCTCGTCGAACGGCCCCGGCCCGTCGTCGAAGGTCAGGGCGACGCATTTGACGACCGAGCAGCTGAGGTCGTCGGCGCGGGTCACGTGACCCGTGAGCCCCCCGATCACCAGCACCGCGACCGCGGCCGCCACGCCGACCACCGTGCGCCAGTAGCGCCAGGTGAGGGTGTCGGGTCGTTTCGCCACCGTGGAAGTTTATCGAAGGCGGGCCTGCCCCGGATCGAGCGCGCTGGTCAGGCGCTCACTGCGGGCCCGCGATCTCCTCGAGCATCTCGGTGACCAGGGCGGCGATCGGCGATCGCTCACTGCGCAACAACGTGATGTGGGCGAACAGCGGATGGCCCTTGAGCTTCTCGATCACCGCGGCGACCCCGTCATGGCGGCCCACCCGCAGGTTGTCGCGCTGGGCGATGTCGTGGGTGAGCACCACCCGCGATCCGGTGCCCAGCCGCGACAGCACCGTCAGCAGGACGTTGCGCTCCAGCGATTGGGCCTCGTCGACGATGACGAAGGAGTCGTGCAGCGAGCGGCCGCGGATGTGGGTCAGCGGCAGCACCTCGAGCATGCCGCGCGACAGCACCTCCTCGAGCACGGCCGGGCTGGCCAGCCCCTCGAGGGTGTCGAAGACGGCCTGCGCCCACGGTCCCATCTTTTCGCTCTCGCTGCCCGGCAGATAGCCCAGCTCCTGACCCCCGACGGCATACAGCGGCCGGAACACCACCACCTTGCGCTGGGTCCGGCGCTCGAGCACCGCCTCCAGACCGGCGCAGAGCGCGAGCGCCGACTTGCCGGTGCCGGCCTTGCCGCCCAGCGACACGATGCCCACCGATTCGTCGAGCAGCAGGTCGAGCGCCACGCGCTGTTCGGCCGAGCGCCCGCGCAGCCCGAACACCTCCCGGTCGCCGCGAACCAGCTGGACGCGTTTGTCGGCGTTGACCCGGCCCAGTGCATGCGAGCTGCCGCCGAGCAGCCGAACGCCGGTGTGGCAGGGCAAGTCTCGCGCTTCGGTCAGATCGATCTCGCCGTCGGTGAACAGCGCGTCGATGTCCTCGGTGGCCGTCTCGATCTCGCGCATGCCCGACCAGCCGGAGGCCACCACGTCTTGGGCGTGGTACTCGTCGGCGGCCAGGCCCACCGCGGCGGCCTTGACCCGAAGCGGAATGTCCTTGCTGACCAACGTGACTCGCTTGCCCTCGGCGGCCAGGTTCGCGGCGCAGCTGAGGATCCGGGAATCGTTGCTGTCATTGCGGAAGCCGCTGGGCAGCACCGTCGGGTCGGTGTGGTTGAGCTCGACGTGCAGCGTACCGCCTTGTGTCCCAATGGGAATGGGCTGATCTAGGCGACCGTGTTCCAGCCGGAGGTCGTCGAACAGCCGCAACGCCTGGCGCGCGAACCAGCCCAGCTCGTGATGGTGGCGTTTGGCCTCCAGCTCGCTGATCACCACCAGCGGAACAACCACCTCGTGTTCGGCGAACCGGCTGCACGCCCAGGGGTCGGACAGCAGCACGGAAGTGTCGATCACGTAGGTCCGGATTTCGGTCACGTAGCGCTCCTCGAGCGGGATGAGCCCGCGCGGACCCGCACAGGCATGTCGACGGGAACCGCAGCACCAGGACCGGGGCCGGTCCTTCCGTTGTGGTGACGGGAGGTGCCGCCCTGGCAGCAGAGCTTGACGCTGACCATCGAGAACGACGCTACTCCCGTGGTCGTCCGCCCGCTGTGCAGGCGCGCCGACGTTGCGGAGCGCGACCACTCCCAGTGGGTGGTCGATGTGGTGAGGTGGGTGCGGGCCGGCCTAGCCGACGACGAATTGCCGCAGCTGGGGCTCGTCCGCGACTCCCCATGCGGCGATGCGGTCGGAGATCGCCTGGCGCAGCTGCTCCGGACCGAAAATGCCTGCCTCGTCGACGTTTCGCACCTTGTCCGCATATGCGTCGATGTCGGCGCCGGGCACCTGAAGGTCGGCCGCGCGGGCGGCGATCGCCGCGATGGTCTCGTCGCGGGTGTACTCGAGGCAGTGCGCGACGAGGTTGGAGAAGAACAGTTCGTGCCGGCGCTCGTCGCGGGCGATCCGGTCGACCAGGCCGGCCAGGATGGGCTCCTCGAGTTGCGCGGCCAGGTTCTCGCAGAACACGGCGTGGGTGCGTTCGACGAACGCCATGTGCACCAGGATCTCCACCTGCGAGTAGGTGTCGGCGCGGTAGCCCTTCATGACGTACTGGACGCGGGCCTCTTCGTTGGCGGTCGGGTCGACCTCGCGGGTCACCACCAGGTACTCGCGCAACGCGATGGCGTGCAGGTGCTCCTCGGCGGTCCACCGGCCCAGCCAGCGGCCCCAGTAGTCCTCGAGGATGAAGTGCTCGACCAGCTCGCGGTGGTGCGCGGCCAGGTTGTCCTTGAGCAGCAACATGATCTCGCAGGCGTCGGTCAACGGCCGCGGCAACGTCATCGACGACGGGTCCCAGTCGCGCCCACCGAGGAAGGCGAAGTTCTCGCCCCGTTCGAACGGCACGTAGTCGTGCGCGAACCAGAGTTCTTCGGTGGACAGGTGGCGGTCGATGTTCGCTTCGACGACCGGCTCGAGTTCCAGGGTCAGCGCGTTAGCGACAGGTCTTTCGGCCATGAGATAACTGTAACCCGCGTACACAGGTTCATGAAATCGGCCGGGTCGTGTCGCGCCAACTGGTGACTTAGGTCCTCAGGCCCGTCCCGCCGGGCACTCTAGAGCCCCTCCTACGGCGAAGCCTAGAGCGCGAGGCCCGGGTAGAGCGGGTTGGCGTCCAACAGTTCGGCCGCGGCCGCGCTGACCCGTTCGGCGGTGCCATCGGCCAGCGAGTACTTGGCCTTGGAGGTACCTTCCGGCTTCGTGTTGGCCAGAACATCGACGATCAGTTCGGCCACCCGGTCGAAGTCGGCCGGACCGAAGCCACGGGTGGTCAGCGCCGGGCTGCCGAGCCGGATGCCACTGGTGTACCAGGCGCCGTTGGGGTCGGTGGGGATGGCGTTGCGGTTGGTGACGACGCCGGCGTCCAACAAGGCCGACTCGGCTTGACGTCCCGTAAGGCCGAACGATGTGACGTCGAGCAGCACGAGGTGGTTGTCGGTGCCCCCGGTGACCAAGTGGGCATCGCGCTTGAGGAAGCCGTCGGCCAGAGCCTGAGCGTTGTCTGCGATCCGCTGGGCATAGGCCTGGAACGCCGGCTGCCGCGCCTCGGCGAGCGCGACGGCCTTGGCCGCCATCACGTGCGACAGTGGCCCGCCGAGCACCATCGGGCAGCCCTTGTCGACAGCGTCGGCGTACTCGGGTTGGCACAGGATGAGGCCGCCGCGGGGACCGCGCAGCGACTTGTGCGTCGTCGTGGTCGTGACATGGGCGTGCGGCACCGGATCCTCGTCGCCGGTGAACACCTTGCCCGCCACCAGGCCGGCGAAATGCGCCATGTCCACCATCAGGGTGGCGCCGACCTCGTCGGCGATCTCACGCATCGTCGCGAAATTGATGCGGCGCGGGTAAGCGGAGTAGCCGGCCACGATGATCAGCGGCTTGAACTCGCGCGCGGCGGCCGCAACGGCGCCGTAGTCGACGAACCCGGTGTCGGGGTCGGTGCCGTAGCTGCGCTGGTGGAACATCTTGCCGGAGATGTTGGGCCGGAAGCCGTGGGTGAGGTGGCCGCCGGCATCCAGCGACATGCCCAACAGGCGCTGGTTGCCCAACTTGTTGCGCAGCTTCTCCCATTCCGCCTCGGACAAGTCGTTGACGTGCTTGACGCCGGCATCGGCCAGGCCCGGCGCCTCGATCCGGGTGGCCAAGATCGCCCAGTACGCAACGAGGTTGGCGTCGATGCCCGAGTGCGGCTGCACGTAGGCGTGCGGCGACCCGAACAGCTCACGAGCGTGCTCGGCGGCGACGCTTTCCACGGTGTCGACGTTCTGACAGCCCGCGTAGAAGCGGTGTCCGATGGTGCCCTCGGCGTACTTGTCCGACAGCCAGGTGCCCATGGTCAGCAACACCGCGGGCGATGCGTAGTTCTCGCTAGCGATCAGCTTGAGCGAAGCACGTTGGTCGTCGAGCTCTTTGCGCGTCGCCGCGGCGATGCGCGGTTCGACGGACTCGACCACCTGCAATGCGGCGCGGTAGGCAGCGCTCGCGGTGTCGGCGTATTCGGCGCCCGGCGACGTGGTCGAGGTGGCGGTGCGGGTCAAGTCGGCTGACATGAGAACGAGACTAGTCGGCCGATTAACCCCACAGCGAGGGCGCTCGGCGCTATCCGGCGTCGAGTTTTCGCCAGCCCAGCCGTCGGGCTTTTCGGCGCTGCTGTAACACTTGCACTATGCCGCGGCTTAGCGAGCCGAGCCCTTATGTGGAGTTCGACCGAAAGCAATGGCGTGCGCTTCGTATGTCGACGCCGCTGGCCCTCACCGAGGAGGAGTTGGTCGGCCTGCGCGGTCTGGGTGAGCAGATCGACTTGCTCGAAGTCGAAGAGGTCTACCTGCCGCTGGCCCGGCTCATTCACCTGCAGGTCGCGGCGCGGCAGCGATTGTTCGCCGCCACCGCCGAATTCCTCGGCGAACCGCAGCAAAACCCCGACCGGCCGGTGCCGTTCATCATCGGGGTGGCCGGCAGCGTGGCGGTCGGCAAGTCCACGACCGCCCGTGTGCTGCAGGCGCTGTTGGCGCGCTGGGACCACCACCCGCGGGTGGACCTGGTCACCACCGACGGCTTCCTGTACCCGAATGCCGAGCTGGAGCGGCGAAACCTGATGCACCGCAAGGGATTTCCGGAAAGCTACAACCGGCGGGCGCTGATGCGGTTCGTGACCTCGGTCAAATCCGGTTCGGATTACGCCTGCGCGCCGGTGTATTCGCACCTGAAATACGACATCATCCCGGGGGCCAAGCACGTGGTCCGCCACCCGGACATCCTGATCCTCGAGGGTCTCAACGTGCTGCAGACCGGTCCGACGCTGATGGTGTCGGACCTGTTCGACTTCGGCGTGTACGTCGACGCCCGGATCGAAGACATCGAGCAGTGGTACGTCTCGCGGTTCCTGGCCATGCGCAGCACCGCGTTCGCCGATCCCGAATCGCACTTCCACCACTACTCGGCGCTCAACGACACCAAGGCGGTGGCCGCGGCCCGCGAGATCTGGCGATCCATCAACCGCCCCAACCTCGTCGAGAACATCCTGCCGACCCGGCCGCGCCGTCAGAGCTTGCGCAGCCGCAGCCGGTTGATGGAGTGGTCGGCGTCCTTGCGCAGCACCAGGGTGCG
>NZ_LZKV01000192.1:0-539 GCF_001672995.1 Mycobacterium sp. 1482292.6
GTCGTAGACCTCCTGGGACTGGATGGCGATCGCCTGCTCGCGATTGGCCTCGAGTGCCTCGGCCCACAGGTCCAAGGTCCTGGCGTAGTGCAGCTGCAGCGACTGGACGCGGGTCAGGTCGAAGCCCGCGGTCACTCCGTACTCGCCGACGGTCTGCGGCGTCGGCAGCCAGCCGCCGGGGAAGATCTCGGCCAGGATGAACTGCGAGAACTGCACGATTTCGTGGGTCAGCTTCAGGCCCTTGGCCCGCGCGTCTTTGAACGACGGCCGAACGATGGTGTGCAGCAACATCACTCCGCCGGGCGGCAGCGCCTGGTAGGCCATTTTGAAGAAGCGGCCGTAGCGCTGCCGGCCGAAGTGCTCGAAAAATGCGGGATAGCGCTCCATCTTGAAAGCTTCGAAGGCGCCAATCGTGACGATCCGGTCGACCTTGTCCTCGAACTCTTCCCAGCCCTGCAACCGCACCTCGATGTTGCGGCTGGTCGGCAATCCGGCCAGCTTGTTCTTGCTGTACTCAAATTGATTGCGGCTCAGCGTGA
>NZ_LZKV01000193.1:0-117209 GCF_001672995.1 Mycobacterium sp. 1482292.6
GTCATCCCGCACAACTCGTCGCGATCGATCTCGGCCACGATCTCCACGACGCGCCCATCAATCGCATTGCGCTGACCGGTCAACTCCGCCAGTTCGTCGAAGAGCTCCCCGAGACGTTCCTTCGGGGACGCTTCGACGCTGGCTGCAGTCGCGGTCGGAGACATGACGCCATCATCACAGCCACCACCGACAAAAACGGGCCGCCCGCGACCGACGTTCGCCAGCGGCCCTAGGATTCGGACGCCGGGTTTCGCTCTCCGTCGTCGCCCGCGTGCCCACGCCATTTGCGGTAGCCGCGATGCGCGGCGAACGCGCCGACGATCGCGCTCACGCACCACACCGCAATCGCTGCGTAGGCCAGCGGCGACGACCGATTCCCGATCGACGCGCCCAGCGCGGTGTAGGCGAATGCCCGTGGCGCCGAACCGATGAAGGCCCCAACACCCATCTGCCACACCGGAACTCCGAAAGCCCCGAACGCATAGGAGGCCAGCGCATCGGAGATGCCGGGGACGAAGCGCTGGCCGACGACCGCCCACAACCCGCCGCGCCCGATCAGGGCGTCCATGCGATCGGCCCGGGCGCTGCCCAGCAGTGCGCGCGCGCTGTCGCGGCCGGCGCGACGACCGACGAAACTGGCGACGATCGCGGTGCCCACCGTCGCGCCCAGCGTCACGAAGACACCCAGCAGCGGACCGAACAGCAACCCACTGCCCGCGGCCAGTATCGAGCCGGGAACGAACAACGCGCCGACCACCGCCGAGACCGCCACGTAGGCCAGCGGCGCCGCCGGCCCGGTGGCCGACACCACGCCCCGGATCTCGTCGATGTTGATCACCCGCGCCACGGCCACCAGATAGAAGACCACGGCCAGAAACGCGGCGAACACGGCGAGCCGCGCGATGTGGGCACGCCGCGAGCCGGGCCGCGGTGCCGGTGCGGGAGCGTCGTCGTCGTCCATGTCGACCGCGATTCTTCCGCATCGCTGCCCGCCCCACCCCATCCGGCCATTTCCAACACGGCGCGGGGCCCCCGGGAACGCCGCTGGTTCGCACTGCTGACCGAGAAGGCGTTCGGGTCGGGCCTGAAAGACAATGTGGCACAAGCATACTGGTACGTAATGGAGCACTGGCCGCCCGGCGACGCGGTGTACATATTCGGTTTCAGCTGCGGCGCACACACGGCGGGCGCGCTGGCGGGCACGCTCCCAAAGCGCTGGCCAGGCCGGCCCCGCACTTACCTGACCGACCGCAGCCGCTGCCGCAACCCGGTGGCCCGCAGCGCCCGGCGTTCGATCGCCGCGCGGACCGACGCCTCGGGGCCCACCACCCGCACCTTGGTCTTCGCGCGTGTCACCGCGGTGTAGAACAGTTCACGCGTCAGCAGTCGCGAATCCTCCGGCGGTATCAGCACCGTCACCTCGTCGGCCTGGCTGCCCTGGCTCTTGTGGATGGTCATGGCGTGCATGGTCTCCACCTCGCCAAGGCGGCTGGTCGCGAATTCCAGCGGGCCGGTTGCGCCGGCGATGACGGCCCGCAGCCCGTCCGCGCCGGCCACCGTCACGCCCGTGTCGCCGTTGTAGAGGCGCAGCCCGTAGTCGTTCGCCGTCACCAGCAGGGGACGCCCGGCATACCACTGGGACCAGGCCGGCTGTCCAGTCGCCTCGCCAATCCATTTCTGCACCTGGCTATTCCAGTGCGTCGCGCCGTAGGGCCCCTCGCGGTGCGCACACAGCAAGCGATGTTCGTCCAAGGTGGCCAATGCCTGTGGCACCGCGCCCAGCAGCGCGGCCGAGCGCAGCCGCAACGCGTGCGCAACCAGCACCTCACGCAACCGGTCGGCCGGGCGCTCGGAGTCCACCCACTCGACGTGTTCACCGCCTGCCGTCAACAACTCCAGGACACGGTCCGCGTCACCGACCCGGATCGCCTCGGCCAGGGCGCCGATCGACGTGCCGTATCGGTGCGGGGTGCGCAGGGCGGCCACCCGGACATCGTCGCGACCGGCCAACCCGTCCACCAGGTCGGCCAGCACCGCGCCCGCTTCCACCGAGGCCAACTGGTCGGGGTCGCCGACCAGGATCAGCCGGGTGTCCGGCCGGACGGCTTCGACCAGCCGGGCCATCATGGTCAACGACACCATCGACGTTTCGTCCACCACGATAACGTCGTGTGGCAGCCGATTGCCGCGATTGTGCTTGAACCGCACCGACGTATCCGGCCGGGGCCCCAGCAGCCGATGCAGCGTGGTTCCCGGAAGACCCGTCAGCCGCGCCCTGTCCGCCGCGGGCAGCTCCTCGATTCCCGCGGCCACCGCTTCGGCCAGCCGGGCCGCCGCCTTGCCGGTCGGTGCGGCCAGCGCGATCCGGGGGCGGGGCCGGCCGGCACGCTCGGCCTGTTCGACCAGCAGGGCGAGCAGGCGGGCGATCGTGGTGGTCTTGCCGGTCCCGGGCCCGCCGGTCAACACGGTCAGCGCCTGCGACACCGCGATCTCGGCGGCGGCCCGCTGCTCGTTGTACCCGGACGGGAAAAGCCGGTCGTAGGTGGCTGATTCGACGCTGGCGGGCGTCACCGAAAGCGCCAGCAGGTCGGTGCACACTTGCTCTTCCTCGAGCCAGAACCTGTCGAAGTACAGCAGATCCCCGAGCAGCCTTAGCACTGGCGGCGTCTGCAGCATTGCGCTGGCCCGCACCGCCGCCATCCAGTCGTCGGCCTCCGGCCAGGGCAGGTCGGGCGCACTCACCTGCGCGGGCACCGCGCGCAGATCGACGCACACCGACCCGCCCCGCAGCGCGCGCACCACCAGGGCGACCGCGAGCGCCACCCGCTCGTCGGGCTCGTCGGTGAGTGCCGTAAGCCGTTGCGCAACATGGATATCGGCGGGCTCGAAAACGCCGGCATCGGCGAACGTGCGCAGCAGCCCGGTCGCGAACATGGCTTCGACCGTCACGCGGCCACCCCCCGCGCGTCGAGCAGGTCCGACAGCGCCGCAACCAACGGCCAGGGCGGCCGCCAATCGAAGACCCCCGCCGGGTGGCCGTCGAGCACCGGCGTGTCGGCACCACACATGCCCCGCAGGAACAGATACAGGACGCCGCCGAGATGCCGGCTCGGGTCGTAATCCGCCAACCGCCACCGCAAAAACCGGTGCAGCACAGCGCAATACAGTAGCGCCTGCAGCGGATAGTCCGAATGCAACATCGCCTCGGCCATCCGTGGCCGGTCGTAGTCGGCGGCGGTCAGCGGTCGCTCCGGTTCCCCGAGCCGGTTCGTCTTGTAATCCACCACCACGAACCGGTGCCCGGTGCCGTCCGGAACGCGGAGCACGGCGTCGACGGAACCGGTGAGGTATCCGCGCAGCGACTGATCGCCCAGGCCCGGTTCGGCCAGCCGGTCGGCATACGATGCCAGCACGTCGTCGTGCGGCAGGTGCTCGCGCAACAGCGCCGCCAGATCCGCCAGCCGGACCGGGGTAGCCGTCGACCGACGGTCGCCGCCGGCCAGCGGCAGCTCAAAGTCCAGCTCGCGCAGGCGGTCTGACAATCCGATCTGGCGCAGCGTGATCCCACCCGTCAACGCACCCAGCGGCGTGTCGTGCATCGGCACCATCGCCGCGGCCAGCTCCTCGGGGGCAACGGCAACCGGCCACCACGTTGAGTGCGTCCGGATCTGCACCTCCAGCTCGGCGGCCAGGTCCGCGGCGAAGGGGTCGGCCGTCTCCAGCACGGCGTGCACCAGCGTGCCGAACGTGGCGCCCGCGGGAAGGTCGGCCATCGGCGAGGGCACGTCCGGCCCGGACACCGCGGACACCAACGGGATGTCGCCGGCTTCGTCGTCAAGCTCGCCGATTTCGGGTTCGCTGCTCACCCCGCTGGTTTGCGCCGCCCGGATCAGACCGGAATACGAGGTGCGCCGCCAGCCGGTGTCGATGCCGCGGTGGAAGTGGCGATTCTCCAGGCGCGCGGGCACCGGCCCGGCGGGCAGCGTCGGGGCCGCCGCCACCAGCGACTCCTCGATGACCGGGCCGCCGGCCGCCTCCCACTCGCGCAGCCGGGCCAGGGCGTCGTCGTCGGAGACCTTCGCGGGTTCGCACCGGTCCGGCACCACCGGCTCGCCGGGCCGGCGGCCGCGCAGCAGCCGCGACAGGCCGCCGTTGGGCTCGTAGTACGCCGGCGACCACCACGCCACCACCTGGGACTGCGCCCTGGTGAGCGCGACGTAGGTCAGGCGGCTGTCGTCGCTGGCGTCCTCTTTGCGGCCCAGTCGCTCAACGGTTTTGAAGTCGGGGCTGTCCTTGCCCCCGACGTGCAGGCAACGCGTGCCGTCCTCATCGTGGAACAGCACCACGTCGCTGTCCTGGGTGTTGCGATTGAACGCGAACGGCAGGTACACGATCGGGTACTGCAGGCCCTTGCTGACGAAGACGGTCATGATCTGGACGGCGGCGGCGTCGCTGTCGAGCCGGCGATTGCGTTCCGGTGCGCCGCTGCGCTCGTCACGCTGCCGGCGCAGCCAATCGCGCAGCGCGGGCAGGCTGTAGTGCTCGCGGTGCGCGACATCCTGCAGCAGCTGGGTGACATGGGCCAGGTCGGTCATGTGCCGCTCGCCGCCCTGCCAGGCGAGCACGCGGTTGCCCATGCCCAGCAATTGAGCGGCCTCGAAGATGGCCGCGACGCCGCGTTCGCGGGCGTGACCGGCCCACTCCCGCAAGGTTTTCGCGATCCGATCCGTGAGCGCGTCGCCGCCGGCCACCAGCGACTCGGCCGTCTCGCCGAAGAACATCGTCGCCGCGGCCGCGCGCACCATGCCGGGCCGGTGCGGTTGGTCGAAGGCTTCCAGCAGGCACAGCCAGTCCTCGGCCGCCTCGGAGGTGAACACGTCGGAGTTGCCGGTGTAGACCGCGGGAACGCCCGCATCGCAGAGCGCGGTGAAGCAGGCGTGCGCGTCTCGGTGCTTCTCCACGATCACCGCGATGTCGCGGGCCTGCAGCGGTCTGCCGCCGAAGGTGGCACCGCTGGCCAGCAGCGCGCGGATGTCGGACGCGAGGTCCGCCCCGATGTGCTTGCGCACCTGGTCGATCGGAAGGTTCGCAATACCGCGGCGGCCCAACGTCTTCCGCGCCACCACGCGCAGCCGGAACGGCTCGTTGTGCGGCGCACCGGCGAGCCGGTGGCCGCGGTGATGCGCGTCGACGTCGTTCACGACGATCGCGGGGTCACCGAGCTGCGCGCCGCGCAGCACCACCTGCAACCGTTGCAGCAGCGCGGAGTCGCTGCGCCAGTTGGTGTCCAGCGTCTTGCGCTGGCCCGCCGTCTCGGCCGCCCGCAGATACGTGACGATGTCACCGCCGCGAAACGCATAGATCGCCTGCTTCGGGTCGCCGATGAGAATCACGGTGGAGCGCCCGCTGAACGCCCGGTCGATCACCTGCCACTGCACCGGGTCGGTGTCCTGGAACTCGTCGACCATGACGATCGGCCAGCGTTGATGCATGCGCAGCCGGGCGGGAGAGCCCTCGGTGGCCAGTGCCTCGGCCAGCCGGATCAGCAGGTCGTCATAGCCGAGCACGCCCAGCCGCCGCTTACGCGTATCCAGTTCGGCCAGAACATCATTGGCGAACCTGAGGCTGACGGCGGCCCGCGAGTCCGGATCCGGGTCGCGCGGCCGCAGCTGGGTCGACGGGTTCTTCACCACCTCGCGGGCCAGCCGCAGCGCCTCGCGGTAGTGCAGCACCGGATCGTCGCGTTCCTGGCCGAAGTGGGCCAGGTACAGATCGTCGACGATCTCGGTCACCAGGTCATCGAGGCTGTCGAGCAACGTCACGCTCGCGGCGGTGTCGCCGGCCACGCCGAGCGAGCGCAACACCAGCTGGCAGAACTGGTGGGTAGTGGCGATCGTCGCCGCGTCGAAACCGGCCAGCGCGTCACGGAGACGCTGCCGGCGCGCCGCACGCTGCTCGTCGGTGCCCTCGAGCAGGTGCGCCACCACCTGGTTGTCGCCGACGGTCGACGGATCGGCGAAAGCGCGTACCGCGTCCACCATTTGACAGCGGACGCGTTCGCGCAGCTCCTGGCTGGCGGCCCGGCCGAAGGTGATGAGCAGCATCCGGTCCAGCGCCGCCACGCCCTCGGCGACATATCGGGTAACCAGCGAAGCCAGCGCGAAAGTCTTGCCGGTTCCCGCGCTGGCCTCCAGCACCGTGGTGGACCGCTCGGCCGGCAGCGGACCCAACAGGTCGAAGCGTTCCATCTATACCGGCCCCCGCTCGGCGCGCAGCATCGGCAGCCAGACCCGGGCGGCGTAGGCGCCGAGCCGGTTGTCTTCGCCGTCGCACTCCTCGCCCGGCCGCACGGGTTGCATCAGCTCGTCGAGCGGGGCTCCCTTTCCCCACGCCCGCACGTGCGCCGGGGCCTGGTCCTCGCCCGGGAAGCGGTCACTGGATCTCCACCGGTAACGGGCCTCGGTCACCGGGTCCTCGCCGCCGTGCCGGGCGGCCGCCCAGGCGTAGGACGTCTTGATGGGCAAGGGAATCGGTTCACGCCGCCCGGCGTCGTAGACCGCCACCAGCTCGCGCAGTATCTCGGTGGCGTCCTCACCCTCGCGCGGCCGCCCCAGGCCCTCCACCCGGGTGGTGGTCCCCCGGCGCATGCGGCCGATGCACACCGCCGACCAATCCCGGCCGGGGTCATGAGCGACCAACGCCAGCAATGGGATCCACGATTCGAGCAGATGCTTGCCGTCCAGCCGGGAATACGTCACCGACACCAACCGGTCGCCGTACACCGGTGACACCGTGCCGGTGAGGCGTCGCCCGACGCCGAGGTCGACGTCGACGTCGTAGGCGGCCGCCGGGCGCTGACTCTCCATGCGACGCATCGCCTCGCGCGCCAACAGTGCCGCCTGGTCCCGGATCTCGGTGACCTTGCGCCAGCCCAGCTGGCCCGGGGGCAGCGTGCCGCGGCGCCACTCGGCTTGCCGCGCATCGTCGGGTGTCATGCCGCGCAGGATGTCGCCCAGCATCCGGTCGCCGACCGTCCACTCCTCGAGGCCGTCGATGTCGACCGGTATCGCGTCCTGCACGCCGTCGACGTCGTAGGGCAGCGTGAATTCCAGCGCGCGGAAGAAGCCCTTGACCGGATCCTTGAAGAAGCCGATGAGGTCGGCGAGGATGACGTCGTCCGCCGGCGGTGGGGGCAGCGGCGCCGATACGAATCTCGGTCGTGCGCTGTGGTCGCCGGCGGTGGCGCGTGCCGCGCGCAACACCGTGGGGTCGAAACTGAACGGCACGTCCGGCACCAGCCGGCCAGGGATCACATTGCGAATGTCGAAGGGCTGCAACGGATGTTCGACGACGATGCGGTCGCGCACCTTGACCGGCGTGGTCACGTCGAGGGTGTCGAGCAGTTCGGCCAGCGGCACCGCCGGGGGGCGCGGCTGCCCCGAGTACTCGTTGGCGCCGGTGTAGGTGATGACCAATTTCTCGGTGGCCGCGCCGATCGCGTCGAGCAGCAATTGCCGGTCCTCGGAACGGATGTCGCGTTCGCCGGTCATCGGGCAGCGGGCCAGCGCGTCGTCACCGTCAACGATGCCGAGCCGTGGGAACAGCCCGTCGTCGAGGCCCACCAGGCACACCACCCGGTGTGGCACCGAGCGCATCGGCACCATGGTGCACACCGTGAGGGTGCCGGTGCGGAAGTTGGCCCGGGTCGGCCGACCGGAGAGGCGCCGGGTCAGCAGCGCGCGAACGTCGGCCAGCCGCAGGGGGGTGTCGCAGCGGGATCCGGCGTGCGCGGCGGTCTGGGCGAACTCGCGTTGCATCTGACCGGTCTGCCAGGCGTCCGCATCGCTGACCCGGGTCAGCATGGTGACGCCGTCGGTCAGGGTGGCCAGCCATTCGGTCAGCGGCCGGGCGCCGGTGAGCGAGTCCAGGACATGCTGGAGCCGCGCGACGAATTCGGCGAACTGGCCGGCCAATTGGACGCGATTGCTGCTGACGTCGTCGAGTGGCAGCGTCGCGTCGATCCACGCGTTCGAATCGTCCGACATCGCGACGCCGGCCAGGATCCGGTCGATGCCGAAACGCCATGTGTTGTGTACGAAGTCGACGTGATAGGGCCGGCGATGCTGCTGATCCAATCCCCACCGGATGTTGGCCTGCCGGACCCAGCGGGTGATGGCCTCCAGATCGTCGTCGGTGAACCCGAATTGCGCACGCACGGGCGGGGCCTGCGCCAGGTTGAGCACCTCGCTGGCCGTCACCCGGCCGGCCGCCAGCGCCAGCAGCTGCGCGGCCACCCCCAGCAGCGGATTGGTCTGGATCGGCGAGCGGTCCGCCAGCCGCACGCGCAGCTGGTGGGCCGGATGCGCGCCGTGCACCACGTCGCCCAGGCCGAAGTCGGCCACGATCAGCGGCGCGTAGGTCTCGATGTCCGGGCACATCACCAGGATGTCGCGCGGCTCGAGCGTCGGGTCGTCCTGCAACAGGCCGAGCAGCACCTCGCGCAGCACGTCGACCTGGCGGGCCGGACCGTGGCAGTTGTGGATCTGCACCGATCGGTCGTCGGCGGCCAGCGTGCGCCCAAGTGGGCGAACGGCATTGGCGGCGATGTCGGACTGCAGCCAGCCGAGCAGCGTGTCCGGGCGGACGTCGCCGGGTAGGTAGTCGTCCGTCCGCGCGTCCGCCGGCAGGCTGCGTTGCAGTTCACGCAGGTCTCGTCCCAGCGTCGCGAGCAGCGGATGGGACACCGCGCGATGGCTGACGTCGTCGCGCCGGGGAATCGCGCCGTGCGCGCCGGCCAGCGCGCGCCACAGCTCGTCGCTGGGGTGCGGTAGCCACAGATGCAGCTCGTGGTGGGCGGCCACCGCCTCCAACAGCTCGACGTCGGTGCGGGTCAATCGGGTATGCCCGAACAGCGACAGCCGCGGCGGCAGCGCGCTGGGCGCCGCCTTCAGCCGCGCGATGGTCTTCCCATGACGGACGTGCGGCGGGTCGGCGGCGACCCGCGCGACCAGCGCCCGCCACAGCTGCGGCTGCCAGCGCAGGTCCTCGTCGAGATCGCCGATGTCCCCGTTGCCCCAGTCGACGAGCAGCTGCGGGCGCTGCCGGGCGTAGGAGTCGAACAGCCCGGCCAGCCGGCGCGCGACCTCGTATCGCCTGCCTTGGCGCAGCTCGGCCTCCGCGCCGGTGTGGAAATGACCGACATGCGATGCCAGCGTGCGGCACCACGGTTCGTCCAGCGAGCAGTCGATGGCCTCCAGCAGGGGCCACACCATGGCGTCCGGCGACCACGGATCGTCGTCGGCGGTGCCGGTGATCTCCGCGATCAACGAGCCCGGGCTGCGAAACGCCACCCCGGCGCACACCCCGTCGCCGCCGCGCGCTCCCAGCACATGGGACAGCCGCTGGCTGAGCCAACGCTCCACGCCGCGCGCGGGCACCACGACTAGTTCGGTGGCGAACGGGTCGGGCAACGGGTTGGCCAGCAGGGCGCCGAGGCCGTCGGCCAGGAGATCGGTGCGCTCGGCACGGTGCAGATGAAGCGGCATTGCGGTGTCACGATAAACCCCGACACCGACGCGGTGGCCTACTTCGCCAGCGTGAACTGGTTGACGTCGATGTATCCGGCCCGGAATGCGTCGGCGCAGCCCGTCAGGTACCGCATGTAGCGCTGGTAGACCTCTTCGGACTGGATCTCGACGGCCTCGCGGTGGTGCGCCTGCAAGGCCTCGGCCCAGTGGTCGAGGGTCCGGGCGTAGTGCAACCGCAGCGACTGCCTGCGTTTCAGGTTGAAGCCCATCTTCGAGGCGTGGAACTCCACGATCTCGATCGCCGGCAGCTGGCCGCCCGGGAAGATCTCGGTGGCGATGAACTCGTTGAAGCTCGTCTGCTCCTCGGTCATCGGCAGCTCACGCTCGACGATCTGCTGCGGGGTCAGCATGGTGATGGTGTGCAACAGCATCACCCCGTCCTCGGGCAGGGTGCGGTGGGCCATCGCGAAGAAGTCGTCGTAGCGGTCGTAGCCGAAGTGCTCGAACGCGCCGATGGAGACGATCCGGTCCGCGTACCCGTCGAACTCTTCCCAGCCGTGCAGCAGCACCTGCTTGCTGCGTTCGGTGTCCAACGAGTCGAAGAGCTTCTGCACGTGCGCGGCCTGGTGCTCGGACAGCGTCAGACCGATGACGTTGACGTCGTAGTTCTCCAGCGCGCGGCGCATCGTGCCGCCCCAGCCGCACCCGATGTCCAGCAACGTCATGCCCGGTCGCAGGCCCAGCTTGCCCAGCGAGAGGTCCATCTTGCGCAGTTGCGCCTCTTCCAGCGATATGTCCCGGTTGCGATCCCAGTACGCGCAGCTATACGTCATGGTGGGGTCGAGGAACAACCGGAAGAAGTCGTCGGACAGGTCGTAATGGGCCTGGACCTCTTCGAAGTGCGGCGTCAGGTGCTCTGCCACGGCGGGTACCCGCCTTTCTGACTTGGGGCCATTCGGTTGTTGACGAGCGGGCCGCTCATTTGGTTCACCCCGGCTTCCCGGAAACGCGATAGTCAAACCCAACCGGCCGGCAACCGCGGCCGTCTCGCGCAGAACGTGTTGAGCTGTGGCCCAAGGTGTTTGGCTGCGTTGGCGCCCGTGCACTCACATGTGTCGCGGCTAGACTGCGGGCGAACGCGCAATCGCCACCTGGGAATTCACCAGATCCTACGCCGGTTGACGCGGGAAAACAGTTACTGGAGGCAACCAGATGGAAGCTTGGGACGCGATCCGTGCACGTCGCAATGTCCGGGAGTACCAGCGCAAGCCGATACCGGCCGAGGACCTGGACCGCATCGCCGAAGCGGGCTGGCGCGCGCCCTCGGCGAAGAACCGCCAGCCGTGGGACTTCGTCATCGTCACCGACGGCGACCAGCTGGCCGAGCTGTCCACGGTCTGGCGGGGCGCCGGCCACATCGCCGGGGCGGCGGCCGCGATCGCCATCGTGGTCCCGGTGCCGCCCGACGAGCGCCGAGTGGTGACCGACAACTACGACGTCGGCCAGGCCACCATGGCGATGATGATCGCCGCCACCGACCTGGGGATCGGGACCGGTCATTCGTCGGTGGGCGAGCAGGACAAGGCGCGCGCCATTTTGGGCGTGCCCGACGAGTACCTGGTGGCTTTCCTGCTCGGGCTGGGCTACCCCGCCGATCGCCCGCTCGCGCCGATCCGCAAGCCGAACCGGCGGCCGTTCGCCGAGGTGGTACACCACGGCCGTTGGTAGCGCGCACGGTGAAAAACCTTCGGCGCCTTGGTCGTAAGATGATCGGCGTGCACGACCATCGCGGCGATTACGGAATAGACGGTTCCTTTCACACCGTGTCGCCGCGCGCGCAGGCAGTAGGCATCGCCGCTCAGGCTGCCGGCCTGGCCGCGTTCGCCGGAATCAGCTGGGCGCGCGGCAAGCGGCTGCGGGCGGCCTTGGCCGCGGTGTCGTCCGCCGGCGTCGCGGGCGCCGTCGCCCTGTACATGTACGCCACCCGGGCCGGAAAATTCGTGGTCTGGGACCGGGTTCTCAGCGACCTGCGCCTGGCGGGCGACGAAACCGTGCTCGACCTCGGCTGCGGCCGGGGCGCGGTGTTGCTGGCGACGGCCAAGCGGTTGCCCCGGGGCCGCGCGATCGGCGTCGACCTGTGGCAGGCCGACCAGACCGACAACTCCGAGCGGGCCACGCTGGCCAACGCGGTGGCCGAAGGCGTCGCCGATCGGATCGAATTGCACACCGCGGACATGACCGCGCTGCCCTTCGCCGACGCAAGCGTCGACGTGATCGTCAGCAACCTGGCCATCCACAACATCCCCGGCCACGCCGGCCGGCGCCGGGCGCTCGAGGAAGCCGCGCGCGTGCTGCGGCCGGGCGGGCGGCTCGCCATCGCCGACCTGTGGGAGACGCGCCAACACGCCGCCCGGCTGCGCGAACTCGGCTGGCGCAACGTGCGGCGGCGCAATCTCGGCTGGCGCATGTGGTACGGCGGCCCCTGGTTCTCCACCCGCTTGGTCACCGCCACCAAGCCGGAATGAGCCCGGGCGGGTAGGGAGCTGTATCCGGCAGGGGGTGGGTAGATATCGCCGCCATATCTGATAGCGCGTGCGCTAGCTGAAACGGCGAAGCATCAGTGGTCCGGACACGGCTCGGCGCAACTACCCTTCCCTTGCCACCACGCGCTGGCCCAGCAGCAGGGGATCGACCACTTCAGCCATAACGTTTGAGTATGCCGAAGCGCGCGACTGCGCCGGGCCGGACCGCAGGGCATGCTTGAGCGCTATGAACAGAACCGAAATCACCGAACAGGTCGTTTTAGCCCGGCTCCGTCAGGGGCTGACGTGGCAGGAGCTGGCCGACGCGATCGACCGGCCGCTGCTGTGGACCACCGCCGCGCTGCTCGGCCAGCATCCGATTCCGGTGGAGCAGGCCAAGGTTCTGGCCGAGAAGCTCAAGCTCGACGAGTCCGCGGTAGCGGTGCTGGCGGCGCCGCCCATGCGCGGCGGACTGCCCACCGCGGTCCCCACCGACCCCACCATCTACCGCTTCTACGAGGCCCTGCAGGTTTATGGCGGCGCCCTCAAGGAGGTGATCGCCGAGCAGTTCGGCGACGGCATCATGAGCGCGATCAACTTCAGCCTCGACGTGCAGAAGAAGCCGCACCCGTCCGGCGACCGTGTCGTGGTGACGTTCGACGGGAAATTCCTTCCCTATCAATGGGTTGCGGCCGACGACTGACACGGGGTTGCCGAGTGAAGTGACGGCATGCCGCGCACGTGCCAGACTGGCGTCGAGGAGGCGAGCTGAACGCGGTGGCGGCCATTGGCGGCCACCGCGTTCGCCGTTTCAGCTCATCAAGACCTGCGGGGTCCGCGTTCCCCACGGGTCCGCGATGCGATCTATGGTCATTCCGGTGACTTCCCCGGCAGCGGCACGCGAACCGAGGCGGGCGGACGCCCTTAGCAGATCACACGCCGAATTCGGCTTCGATCCCGTCGATGCCGGCGCGGATGGCCGCCAGGGCGTCGGCGCGGGCGCGTAGCTTGGTGGCGGCGTGCGCGCGCTGATGCAGCCCGGCGAACTCCCGCGCGGCCTCCTCGGCGCGGTCGACCACCACCTCGGGCAACACGATCTCGTCGATAAAGCCTGCGGCGAGGGCGGTTTCACCGAAGAAGGTCTTGGCCAGCCCGCTGGCTTGCTGGTAGGCCGACGGCGTCAACCGCAGCTTCATGATTTCCAGGGCGGCATAGGGGATGACCATGCCGATCGCGACCTCGTTGGCCTGGATGTTGTACGCGTGCGCGGCAATTCGGTGATCACCCGCCGACAGCAAAAACGCCCCCATCGCGATGGCGTGGCCGGTGCAGGCCATCACCACCGGCTTCGGATGGGACAGCAGGCGATGCGCCAGCTCGAATCCGCCGCGCAGCATGTCGATCGCGGGCTGCACCTCGCCGGAGGTGAGGATCTTCAGGTCGAAGCCCCCGCTGAACACCCGCTCGTTCCCGGTGATCACCAGCGCCCCGGCGTTGTCCGCCTCGGCCCGGTCGATCGCGTCGTTGAGCGCCTGCTGCATGGTCGGGCCCAGCGCGTTGACCTTGCCGTCGTCCATCTTGATGACGGCGATGGAGTCTTTGGTGCTGTAGTGGACCGGGGCGGTCATCGGTTGCTCCTTGCCGTCAGGCGGGCTGGCTGTGGTGTTTGCCCAGGTCGTCTTCGGCGTTACTCCAGCGCAGGCTGACATCGGTGGGTTCGTCGAGTTGGCGGGTGCGCCATCGGTCCTGGGTTTCCCGGACCGCGGCGTTGATCCGCTCGATCTCGCTGCGGAACACCTCGGGACGGGTTTCCTTGCTGGCGTAGTGGAAGTAGGTCAGCAGGCCGCGCAGCAGCTCCAGCTTCTCCTTCTCCCGCTTCGCCAGGTCATGGGTGGTCATCAACTCGATGCGCTGCACGGGCGGCAGAGCGTCCCAATCCAGCACCACGTCGGTCTGCAGCGGCGAACGCTCGCGCCGCCAGAACCGCCGGGCGTGCGGCCGATCCGGCCGGTCGTAATAGGTCACGGTGCCGGTGAAGCGGGATTCGATGCCGCTGCCGATCTCGGCGCGGTCGAGCGCGGAATCCCACACCATGCGCCATTCCTGGCCCGGGGCCAGCATCGGCAGCTCGCTGGGAAGCCGCAATTCGACGACGTCGGCGTAGCCGTCGGTGGCGTTTTCGTACTCGGCCACCGTGGGGGGATTGTCGAAGGAAAAGCTGATGTCGTAGGCCGCGGCCCGGCCGAAATTGCGGACCACCAGCTCGATCACGTGCCAGTCGGCCGAATGCGGCTCCATGAACATCGCGACGTGCGGGCGGGTCTGCTCGGCCCCCGCGCGGCGATTGCGGTTGATCTGGCTGTTGGTGAAGACCAGCGTGACCACTGCCAGGACGATCGCCGCCCACGCTGCCCACGCAATCCAGGTGCCGGACCCGACGTGCGTGACTTCATGCCAGCTGTCCTGGATCCAACCCATGGAATCCACCCTCCGCTTATATCACAGAAGGCGGCCGCCGGATGGCCATCACCGAGCGATCCCCGGGCCGCTCAGCCGCCCATCAGCATTCGCCATTGGTCGAGGTCCGCGGCCCGATACACGTAGTTGGAACGCTTGACCTCCGAGAGCGAGGCGCTGGGCTCCGCCGAATACCAATGGCCGGGAAACACGGTCGGGTCACCGGGCAGGGTCGCGAGCCGCTGCAGGCTGCGGTACATCTCATCGGAGTCACCGCCGGGGAAGTCGGTGCGCCCGCAGCCCTCCAAGAACAACGTGTCACCGGCGACCAGGCGGCCGTCGAGCAGGAAGCACTGGCTGCCCGGCGTGTGGCCGGGGGTGTGCAGCAACTCGATCTCGATGTCGCCGATGCTGACCTTGTCATGGTTCTCGTGCGAGGTCAGGTCGCTGCGGCTTATCCCGGTGACACGCGAAACCCACAGTGCCTCATGGGTATTGACGTGCACCGGCACCGGTGCCCGCTCCAGCAGTTCGGCCAGGCCCGCCAGCGCGAAGCCCATCATGGACCCGCCCACGTGGTCGGGGTGGTGATGGGTCACCAGCACCCCCGACAGGTGCATGCCGTCGGCCTCGAGCGCGTCGAGCAGGTCGCCTGCGGCGTACGCCGGGTCGACGACGACGCAGTCGCCGGTTTGCCGGTCGCCGATCAGGTAGGCGAAGTTGCGCATCTGCGTCGCCATCATGTCGCCGGCGGCGAAGTCGCGACCGGAGAGCAGTTGACGAAAGTACAGCCGGTCCTCTGGCACGTGACCAGACTAGGGCCTCGGCTTACACGGCCGGTTGGGGCCCGTTGGGCCGGTGTCCGCTGGGTATTGTTGGCGCATGAAGAAGAAGGTTGAAATCGAGCTGGACGTCGATCTGGTCGATGAGGCGATCCGCCGGTTTCATCTCCTCGACGCGCGCGAGGCCGTCAATCTCGCGTTGCGGACCCTGCTCAACGAAAGCGATTCCGTCGAACAGGACGACGAGTACGACGAGTTCAGCGACCTGGGCGCCTGGCGGCCCGGGCACCGGTCCGGCGGCAGCTGACGTTTGCCGCGGCTTCGCCGGATCGCCGGGTGAGCCGCGGTTGCCCACGACCCGCCCCCGACGGGGCTTCGCGTGGTTTGGTTCCGCTGCAAGCCAGGCTGTACCCTCTTTTAGGCCCGCGCGGAGGAGATCGCTTCGGGTGCACGGCCCCCTTAGCTCAGTCGGTAGAGCGTTTCCATGGTAAGGAAAAGGTCAACGGTTCGATTCCGTTAGGGGGCTCGGCGGACGCCGAGCAGGCGTGGCGGCCCCGACCCCACAAGGGGTGGCCAGAGGCGATGTAGCTCAGTCGGTTAGAGCGAACGACTCATAATCGTTAGGTCGCCGGTTCGAGTCCGGCCATCGCTACAACACAACAGCAAAGCTTTATTCAGGAATTGAGAGAGAACCGTCATGGCTTCCAGTACCGATGTACGGCCGAAGATCACCTTGGCATGTGAGGTGTGCAAGCACCGCAACTACATCACCAAGAAAAACCGCCGGAACGACCCGGACCGACTGGAGCTGAAGAAGTTCTGCCCCAACTGCGGTAAGCACCAGGCGCATCGGGAGACACGCTAGCGGCCACCCGCGGGCGTTTACTCCGATTGACTAGGTAGTTTAAGAATCGTGCCGTTAAGCTCAAGCCTGGTGGGGATGCACTATCGCTACCCCGATCATTACGAGGTGGAGCGGGAGAAGATCCGCGAACACGCGACGGCCGTGAAAAACGACGACGCCTGGTACTTCGAGGAAAAGGCGGCCGCCGAACTCGGCTACAGGGGTCTGATCGCGCCGTTGACGTTCGTCTCCGTCTTCGGCTATCAGGCGCAGACAGCCTTCTTCAAGCACGCCAACGTCGCCGTCCAGGACGCCCAAATCGTGCAGGTCGACCAGGTGCTGAAGTACTTCGCTCCGCTGGTGGCCGGGGACAAGCTGTACTGCGACGTCTACGTGGACTCGATGCGTGTGTCGCACGGCACCCAGATCATCGTCACCAAGAATGTCATCACCAATGAAGCCGGTGACGTCGTGCAAGAGACCTACACAACCCTCGCGGGCCGTGCCGGCGAGGATGGAGAAGAGGGATTTTCTGATGCCACTGCGTGAGTTCAGCTCGGTGAAGGTGGGTGACCTATTGCCGGAGAAGACCTACCCGCTGACCCGACAGGACCTGGTGAATTACGCGGGCGTCTCTGGTGACCTGAACCCGATCCACTGGGACGACGAGATGGCCAAGGTCGTCGGCCTGGACACCGCGATCGCGCACGGCATGTTGACCATGGGCATCGGCGGCGGCTACGTGACCGCGTGGATCGGCGACCCCGGCGCCGTGACCGAATACAACGTGCGGTTCACCGCCGTGGTGCCGGTGCCCAACGACGGTAAGGGCGCCGAGCTGGTTTTCAATGGCCGGGTCAAGTCCGCCGACCCCGAGACCAAGTCCGTGACCATCGCGCTCACCGCCACCACCGGCGGCAAGAAGATCTTCGGCAGGGCCATCGCGTCCGCGACACTCGCGTAGGCTATGGCGCTCAAAACAGACATCCGGGGGATGATCTGGCGCTACCCGGACTACTTCGTTGTGGGGCGGGAACAACTGCGCCAGTTCGCGCTTGCTATCAAGAACCGCCACCCGGCCCACTACGAGGAAGACGCCGCCGCCGAACTCGGCCACGACGCGATTATCGCGCCGCTGACCTTCGGGACCATCTTCGCCAAGCTGGTCCAGCTGGATTTCTTTCGGCACGTCGACATCGGCATGGAGACGCTGGTGATCGTCCAGGTCGACCAGCGGTTCGTATTCTCCAAGCCGATCAAGGCCGGCGACAAGCTGTGGGCCCGCATGGACATCCTGTCGGTGGACGAGCGTTTCGGCGCCGACATCGTCGTCACCAAGAACATCTGCACCGACGACAAGGGTGAAGTGGTCCTGGAGGCCTACACCACGCTGATGGGCCAGTACGCCGACAACTCCGCGAACCTGCGCTGGGACCCGGACTCCGGTCAGGTCGTCAGAACGGCGTAATTAGTATCTGACTCTCGCGTCGATGTACACTCGGTCCTCGGGGTTTTCCCAGCATTAGCGCGCTTTCCGTGAGTCGAGCAATCGGAAGGCGCGCGTGTCATGTAAGCCCCGGTAGGTAAGCGCAGGTTGGCCTGCCAACCGCGAAGGGGCGTAGCTCAACTGGCAGAGCAGCGGTCTCCAAAACCGCAGGTTGCAGGTTCAAGTCCTGTCGCCCCTGCTAATGGCGAACGTCCTGGCATGGTGGACACTGGAAGAAAGTTCCCACCTTCGGCGGGATGGTTCGCGAGTGACTAGCAGACAAAGGAGCATGCGGTGAGCGACGAAGGCGATGTTGCCAACGACGCCGCAAGCGACGGCACTGACAAAGAGGACGGCCGCGCGAGCGGCGGTCGGACGGCGGTGGTGACGCGGCCACAGCGCCCGACGGGCAAGCGGTCCCGGCAGCGGGCGGCCGAGGCCGGCGAGGACGCCGTATCGCCGGACGACGTCGAAGCGGCGACGCCGGAGAAGACCAAAAAGGGCGCCAAAGCCAAGAAGGCCGCCGAGCCCAAGAAGGCCGGCGACCACCGGGTCAATCCCTTCGTGTTCGTCTACAACTACCTCAAGCAGGTCGTTGCAGAGATGCGGAAGGTCATCTGGCCCAACCGCAAGCAGATGCTCACTTACACCTCCGTTGTGCTGGCTTTCCTGGCCTTCATGGTGGCGCTGGTCGGCCTGGCGGATTTCGGCCTGACCAAGCTGGTGCTGTTGGTGTTCGGCTGAGCGAGTGACGCCGCTTTTGAATGTGACGCCGCTTTTGAATGTGACAGAGAGGACTCAAACCGTGACTACCTTCGACGGTGACCCGTCCGCGGGTGAAGCGGTCGACCTGAAAGGGACCGACGAGGCCGCCGAGGCGCAGGCCACGGACACCTCTGCGGCCGCCGAGGTCACCGAGGCGACCGCGGACCAGGCTGTCGACGAGACGGCCGAGGCCGCCGAGGCGCCCGAGGAGCCGGCCGAGGACGAGGACGTCGACCCCGCCGTCGCGCTCAAGGCCGAACTGCGCTCCAAGCCCGGCGACTGGTATGTCATCCACTCCTATGCGGGCTACGAGAACAAGGTCAAAGCCAACCTCGAAACCCGTGTGCAGAACCTCGACGTCGGCGACTACATCTTCCAGGTGGAGGTGCCCACCGAAGAGGTCACCGAGATCAAGAACGGCCAGCGCAAGCAGGTCAACCGCAAGGTGCTGCCCGGCTACATCCTGGTGCGCATGGACCTGACCGACGACTCGTGGGCCGCGGTGCGCAACACCCCCGGCGTCACCGGGTTCGTCGGGGCCACCTCGCGTCCGTCGGCGCTGACCCTCGACGACGTGGTCAAGTTCCTGCTGCCGCGCGGCGCGACGAAGAAGGCCGCCAAGGGTGCGGCCACCACGGCGGCCGCCGCCGAGGTCGGCGGGCTGGAACGTCCGGCCATCGAGGTCGACTACGAGGTCGGCGAATCGGTGACGGTCATGGACGGCCCGTTCGCGACGCTGCCCGCCACGATCAGCGAGGTCAACGGCGAACAGCAGAAGCTCAAGGTGCTGGTGTCCATCTTCGGCCGCGAAACCCCGGTCGAATTGACCTTCAGCCAAGTCTCCAAGCTCTAACCGGCGCATACGCCGGGCGTAAAACCAGGAAGGAACAGCACAATCTCATGGCCCCGAAGAAGAAAGTCGTCGGGCTGATCAAGCTTCAGATCCAGGCGGGGCAGGCCAACCCGGCGCCGCCGGTCGGGCCCGCGCTCGGTCAGCACGGCGTCAACATCATGGAGTTCTGCAAGGCGTACAACGCCGCCACGGAGAACCAGCGCGGCCAGGTCATCCCGGTGGAAATCACGGTCTACGAGGACCGCAGCTTCACCTTCGCGCTCAAGACGCCGCCCGCCGCCAAGCTGTTGCTCAAGGCCGCCGGCGTGGGCAAGGGATCGGCCGAGCCGCACAAGAACAAGGTCGCCAAGGTCAGCTGGGATCAGGTCAAGGAGATCGCCGAGACCAAGAAGGCCGACCTGAACGCCAACGACATCGACGCGGCCGCCAAGATCATCGCCGGCACCGCCCGGTCGATGGGTATCACCGTCGAGTAACACCCGCACCACCACCGTGGGAGGGCCAGCTTCGGCCCGCCGTCGGACGACGATGCAGGCCGGCAACGGCCTGAGGAGGAGTCCGACACCAGACAACCACGACCCAACATCGGATTGGATGAATCAATGAGCAAGAACAGCAAGGCATATCGCGCCGCCGCCGAGAAGGTGGACCGCGACAACCTCTACACCCCGCTGGAGGCGGCCAAGCTCGCCAAGGAGACGTCGTCGAGCAAGCAGGACTCGACCGTCGAGGTGGCGATCCGGCTGGGCGTCGACCCCCGCAAGGCCGACCAGATGGTCCGCGGCACGGTCAACCTGCCGCACGGCACCGGTAAGACCGCCCGCGTCGCGGTGTTCGCGGTCGGCGACAAGGCCGAGCAGGCGCAGGCCGCCGGCGCCGACATCGTCGGCAGCGACGACCTGATCGAGAAGATCCAGGGCGGCTGGCTGGAATTCGACGCCGCGATCGCGACCCCGGACCAGATGGCCAAGGTGGGTCGCATCGCCCGGGTGCTCGGCCCCCGCGGCCTGATGCCGAACCCCAAGACCGGCACCGTGACCCCCGATGTCGCCAAGGCCGTGGCCGACATCAAGGGCGGAAAGATCAACTTCCGGGTGGACAAGCAGGCCAACCTGCACTTCGTCATCGGCAAGGCCTCGTTCGACGAGAAGGCGCTGGCCGAGAACTACGGCGCCGCGCTGGACGAGGTGCTGCGGCTCAAGCCGTCCGCGTCCAAGGGCCGCTACCTGAAGAAGATCGTGGTCTCGACGACGACCGGCCCGGGTATCCCGGTGGACCCCGCCGTCACCCGCAACTTCGCGGAGTCCTGAGCCCGGGCGGGCTATCCGCCGCACTCGACGATGCGCCGCCGCAGAAACTCGCGGCCCGGGTCGGATCCGTTGGACTCCAACGCGGCTCGATACCAGGGCAGCGCGTCGGCGGGCCTGCCGGCGCGCCGCAGCAGGTCGGCGCGCACGGTCGCGCTCAGATTGGTGCGGGTTAGCCGCGGGTCGTGTGCTACCTCGTCCAGGGCGGCCAGGCCGGCGTCGGGGCCGTCGCGGAATCCCAGGGCCAGCGCCCGGTTGGCGGCCACCACCGGCGAGTTGGTCAGCGCGAGCAGCCGGTCGTAGGCGGCGCAGATGGTGACCCAGTCGGTCTGCTCCCAGGACGGCGCCGTGGCGTGCAGCGCCGCGATCACCGCCTGGGGCAGATAGGGGCCCGTCGAGCCCTCGGCGTGACGCAACCGCTCGAGACCGCGCGCGATGCGGCCCCGGTCCCACCGGCGCCGGTCCTGGTCCTCGAGCGGCACCAGCATGCCGGCCTCGTCCACCCGGGTGGCGCGCCGCGAATCGTGCAGCAGCATCAGCGCGGACAAGGCGTGCGCCTCCGGCTCGTCGGGCAGCAGCACGCACAACTCCCCGCCCAGCCGGATCCCTTCGTCGCACAGGTCGTCGCGGACGGCCGAGGGGCCCGCGGTCGACCAATAGCCCTCGGTGAAAACCGAATAGACGCAACCGAACACGTGCGGTGTGCGCTCGGGCAGCAACTCGGGGGGCGGCACCCGCAGCGGGATGTTGGCGTGCCGAATCTTGTTCTTGGCGCGCGTGATCCGCTGCCCGATCGCCGTCTCGGTCTGCAGCAGCGCGCGGGCGATCTCGCCGACGGTCAAACCCGACACCAGCCGCAGCGTCAGCGCCAATTGCGACTGTCGGTCCAGCGCCGGGTGAGCGCAGGTGAACATCATCCGCAGCTCGTCGTCGCGAACCGGATGCGGTTCGGTGTGATCGGTGCGGGTCCGAATATCGTCGACCACCGCCGCCAATTCCTTTCCGGGACGCGCGGATTCGCGGCGCAGCCGGTCCCGGGCGCGGTTACGGCCGACGGTCACCAGCCATCCACCGGGGTTGGCGGGCACCCCGTCGCGCGGCCAGGTGCGCAACGCTTCGGCGCAGGCCTCCTGGACGGCGTCCTCGGCGACGGTGAGGTCACCCGACCACCGCGCGAGCGCGGCCACGGCCGGTCCCCATTCCCGGCGGAAGACGCCGTCCAGGTCGGCCATCGGCTACAGGCCGGAGACGCCCGCCAGCTGGCGCAGTTGCACGGTCGAGGCGGGAATCATCGAGGCGATCTTGACGGCCTCGTCGCGATCGGTGGCGCTGAGCAGATAGATGCCGGTGGCGATCTCGGCGCCCTCGACGTAGGGCCCGTCGGTGATGAGGACCTCGCCGTCGCGCACCCGAACCGTCGTCGCCGTGGACCGGTCGTGCAGGGCCGCACCGCCGATCACGTGATCGCCGGCGGCGGCGTGCAGGTCCGCGTGCTTGGCGGCCGTCGCCTCCCACTCCGGCGTGCCCGGGGTGTGTGCCGATTCGGCCGGCTCCAACAACAGCGCGAGCCAGTCGTTGCCGGTCAGCTTGCGCGACGGCTCGATCGAGTGGACCACCGGCCACAGCTCGACCGCCCCGAATGCGGCCACCGGGACGTCGCGGGCCAGCGCGAGCGCCTCGTCCAAATTTTCCGCTTCGAAGACGTAGTAGCCGCAGGCCACCTCGGCGGTCTCCGCGAAGGGGCCGTCGGTGACCACCGGCGCGTCCGGACCGCCGGTGACCACCACCGCGGCCGCGGCCGGGGCCAGCGCGTCACCGGCTTTGATGGCCGAGCCGGCTTTTTCGTGAAAGCTCTCGAAGGCCGCCATCGCGGTGGCGGCATCGTCGGGCGCACGGTCCTGCTCCTTGCTGATCAACAAGGCGAAGTACTGCATGGTCGTCACCTCCGGTAGTGAGCGAAGCCCTGTGCTCCACTCTCTACCTACTCGACGAACCGCGCAGTGCCAATCCGACAGGCGCGCAGATGTCAGGCCGGACTAGTTGGAGGCACCCGGCTTGAGGTAGGTGACCAGGCTGACGTCGAGCATCTCGTCGGCGAAGTAGTGCTCGCAGCCGCGCAGGTACTTGATGTAGCGGTTGTACACCTCTTCGGAGGTGACCTCGATGGCCTTGTCCCGGTTCGACTCCAGTGTGTCGCCCCAGATGTGCAGCGTCTTGATGTAGTGCGGCCGCAGCGAAAGCGGTTCGGGCACAACAAATCCGGCCTTCTCGCCATGATCGACCATCATCTGGGTGGACGGCAGCCGGCCGCCCGGGAAGATCTCGGTGACGATGAACTTGATGAACCGCGCCGTCTCGAACGTCAGCTTCTTGCCACGGGCGTGCAGGTCGCTGGGGTGGTAACTGACGCTGCTCTGGACGGTCATCCGGCCGTCGTCGGGCATGATGTCGAACGTCCGCTTGAAGAAGTCGTCGTAGTTCTCGTGGCCGAAGTGCTCGAAGGCCTCGATCGACACGATGCGGTCGACGGGCTCGTTGAAGTCCTCCCAGTTCTGCAGGCGAACCTCCCGCGAGCGGTCGCTGTCGACTGAACCGAGCAGCGCCTCGGCGCGGGCGTGCTGGTTCTTCGACAGCGTCAGGCCGATGACGTTGACGTCGAACCGCTCGACGGCGCGCTTCATGGTGGTGCCCCACCCGCAGCCGATGTCCAGCAGGGTCATGCCCGGCTTGAGGTCCAGCTTGTCCAGGTTCAGGTCGATCTTGGCGTACTGGGCCTCTTCCAGGCTCATGTCGTCGCGCTCGAAGTACGCGCAGCTGTAGATCCGGGACGGATCCTGGAACAGGCCGAAGAAGTCGTCGGAGACGTCGTAATGCGCCTGGATGTCCTCCGAACGCGTGCGCGTCTTCGTCGGGCTAGTCGGTTGCTCAGCCATTTTCGTCCTGTTCTCCTGGATGAGATCCACTTCCTATGACCCGCGCACCCATCCGAGGGGTCAAGTTTGACCAGCAACGATACCCAACGTCGTGGCGTGCTTCGGCAAGGGTGCAAGTGCGCGTCGCGGAGCCGACCGCGGTTACGAAGTCTACTTTTCCAGGGTGAACTGGTTGACGTCCACCCAGCCGAACCTAAGACGTTGGCCCGGCCGGTCGTGCTGGCCGGGGCCGGCCGCTACTTGGTGAGGGTGTACTGGGCGACGTTGGAGATGCCCTTGCGGAAAAGCTCCGCGCAGCCGGTCAGATAGCGCATGAAGCGGTCGTAGACCTCTTCGGACTGGGTGGCGATGGCGCGGTCGCGATTCGCCTCGAGATTGGCCGCCCACATGTCCAGGGTGCGCGCGTAATGCGGCCGCAGGTATTGGGTGTGTTCGAGCGAGAAACCTGCCTGCTGGGAAAGGTCGACGATATCGGGTTCGCCGCACATCTGCCCGCCCGGGAAAATCTCCTTGCCGAGAAAATGCAGAAAACGCAGGTCGGACATCGTGATTTTGATGCCGACCTCCTTCCAGTGCGACTGCGGATGCGTGAAAATGCTGTGCATCAGCATCCGGCTGCCCTCCGGAAGGGTCTTATATGCCCAATCCCAGAACGCGGGCCAACGTTCCTTTTTGAACGCGTCGAAGGCCTCGAAGCTGACGATCCGGTCGACCTGCTCGTCGAACTCTTCCCACCCCTGCAGCCGGGCCTCGGCCCGCCGGGTTGTCGGGATCGCCGCCAGCCGCGCCTTGGTGCGCGCGTAGTGATTCCGGCTCAGCGTGATGCCAATGACATTGACGTCGTATTTCTCCAGCGCACGGACCACGGCACCGCCCCAGCCGCACCCGACGTCGAGCACCGTCATTCCCGGCTCGAGATTCATCTTGTCCAGGGCCAGATCGATCTTCGCGAGCTGCGCCTCTTCCAGCGTCATGTCGTCGTTCTTGAAGTAGGCGCAGGTGTACACCATGTTCGGGTCCAGGAACAGCGCGAAAAAGTCGTCTGAAATGTCGTAGGTTGCCTGCGACTCTTCGTAATACGGCTTCAGCTTGGCCAATTGAGACACCCACCCTTCTGTGCCAACCGTACAGCCCTGCGACATGGACTGAAAATCGCGGGGATGCGTTTCTACCGAATGATTTTGGCTAACCGGCCCTGTCGAAGTTTTTCGTCAACACGTCGATCACCTGATCCCACAACTGCTGTGGAAGATCATGGCCCATGCCGTCGAATGTCACCAATCGGGCGCCATCGATCGCTCGCGCCACGGCGCGGCCACCGAACGGCCGCATCAGCTTGTCCGCCCGGCCGTGGATCACCACCGTGGGGGCGGTGGTCTGCCGGTTGTAGCGACGCAGGCTGCCGCTGCCCAGCACCGCCCCGAAATGCCTCGCGACGCCCTGCGGGTAGTAGTTGCGGTCGTAGCCCTCGGCGGCCTCGGCGCGGGCCTGCTCTTCGGGCACGCGGTAGCGCGGGCTGCCGATGATGTTGCCGACGCGCACCGCGTTGTCGATGATCACCTCGCGCGGCGAGTCGGGCGGCGGGCCCTTGAGCAGCGCCAGCAACGCACGCGGGGCCGGCGGCGGCAGCAGCGCCGAGTTGTTGCTGGAAAAGATGATCGCGAGGGACTTGGTCCGCTCCCGGAATCGCGCGGCGAAGATCTGCGCGATCATGCCGCCCATCGACGCCCCGACGATGTGGGCGCGGTCGATCCCCAGCTGGTCCAGCACGGCGGCGGCGTCGTCGGCCATGTCCTCGAGCCGGTAGGCCGACCGGCTGGGCAGACCCAGCCAGGACCGCACCAACTTGATCACCAGCGGCTGACCCGAGCTGCGGTGTTGGGTCTTGCTGGACAGGCCGACGTCGCGGTTGTCGTACCGGATGACCCGCAGGCCGTGGCCGACCAGCTTCTCGCAGAACGCGATCCGCCACAGCAGCAGCTGGGCGCCCAGGCCCATGATGAGCAGGACGGGCGGGTCGTCGATGTCGCCCATGTCCTCGTAATACAGCTTCAGATCGCCGGAAATGGCATGCCCCGTGCGGACCTGCACCAGAAAGCTCCTATACCTCGATGTCGGAGGAGTGCTCGCGGCTGACTTCGACCATGAAGTTCGCGAAATAGCCGGTCAGTTGCGGATCCGACATCATCTGCCACTTGGGCGCCAGCAGCTTCATGTACCGCTCGACGTAGAGGAATTGCTTGCCGATCAGCACCAGCTCGCGGGGGAGCTTGACGTCGTAGGCGTCGGCCAGCGCCGACAGCTGCCGGCCGATGTCCGCGTAGGACATGTCGCCCAGGGTCTGCATGGTCAGCGGGGTGGCGAACTTCTCCAAATCCTTGGCGGCCTCGGCCTCCGGCTTCATGGTGCCGACGGCGCCCATCAGCACCACGATCTTGCCCGCCGCTGCGTGGTCCTTCTTGACCAGCAGCGCGTAAACCAGCTCGCGCAGCAACCAGCGGGTGCGGGGATCGATGCGGCCCATGATCCCGAAGTCGAAGAAGACGATGCGACCCTGGTCGTCGACGTAGAGGTTCCCCGCGTGCAGGTCGCCGTGGAACAACCCGTGCCGCAGCCCGCCCTCGAACAGTGAGAACAGCAGCGCCTTCACCAGCTCGGTGCCGTCGAACCCGGCCTTGCGGATGGCGGCGACGTCGTCGATGCGGATCCCGTGCACCCGCTCCATCGTCAGCACCCGGTCGCTGGTGAAGTCCCAGAACACCTGCGGCACCCGGATGTTCTTGCCGAGCGGGGAGGCGTGCAGGTGCGCCACCCACGCCTCCATCGACTGCGCCTCCAGCCGGAAGTTCAGCTCCTCGGCCAGGTTGTCGGAGAAGTCGGCGACCACGTCTTGCGCCGAGAGCCGGCGGCCCAGCTTGGCCAGTTCGACGGCCTGGGCAAAACGCTTGAGGATCTGCAGGTCGGCCGCGACCCGGCGCCGGATGCCCGGGCGCTGGATCTTGACGACGACCTCCTCGCCGGTGTGCAGGGTGGCGTAGTGCACCTGCGCGATCGACGCCGACGCGAACGGCGTCTCGTCCCATTTGGCGAACAACTCGGACGGGTCGCCGCCGAGATCCTCGACGAAAAGCTTGTGCACTTCCTCGGAGTCGGCGGGCGGTACCCGGTCGAGCAGACTGCGGAACTCGCGGGACAGCGATTCGCCGAACGCCCCGGGACTGGACGCGATGATCTGTCCGAATTTGACGTACGTCGGCCCCAGGTCGGCGAAGGTCTGCGGGAGCTGCTTGATCACCTTCTGCTGCCACGGGCCGCGACCCGGCAGCTTGGTGATGATGCGAGCGGCGGTGCGGGTGACCTGCCAACCTGTCACGGCGACCCGGGCCGCTTCGACCGGCAACGGCACCCGGTCGAGCTTGGCCCCCTCTCGGTGTTTGGTAGAGCTCATCAGTGCAGTGTGCCAAATGGGCGCGGATGAGTCCCAATCCTCTAACCCGGGCGCTCACCGCTATCGCCGGGTTTCCAGGGCTGCACCCAGCCCTCGATCGCCCAGCCCTCCCGCGCGGCGATCAGCTCGTACATGGTGGCGCCGTCGATCGTCTCCCGGATGATGTCGGCGTGCCCGGCATGCCGGGCCAGCTCGTTGATCACGTGCAGGATCACCCAGCGCACCGACCAGGCCCGCTGGTCCTTGGGAAACCACGGGATGTCCCGCGGGACGGGCACCGCGGCGTCCAGGTCCGCGGACTCCACCAGCCGCAGCGTCGTCGCGTTCTGGGCCCTGAACGCGTCCAGCAGCCCGGCCAGCGTCTCGTCGGGCCGCATCACGTGCTGATCGGCGAACTCCCTGCTGATCTGCTCGAACGGACGGGGGTCTTTCGGCGGCGCGCCGGGCGCGGCGGCCACCCGCGCCATCCAGGTGCGCTGCATGCCGGTGGCGTGCTTGACCAGCCCGCCGATCGACAGCGCGCTGACCGAGGGTGTAGAGCGGGCCTGATCGTCGGTGAGGCCGTGGCTGACGGCGAAATACGCGCTCTGGTGATAGGCGAGGAATTCGCGCAGGGCGCTGCGTTCGTCGGCCACCGGCGGGGCGAGGGCGGGCATGTCAATCCTTCCTGTTGTGGACGTAAAGGTCGCGCAGGCAAGCAATTTCGGCGCCGTGATGGATCGCTTCTCGATTGATGTGCAAAACCAGCTCGGTCAGCGGGTAGTCGGCGTATGGCCCTTCGGCCGCGCCGCAGCGGCGGGTCAGGTCGGCGGCGGACAGCGAGCGCACGCCGGTGATCCACCTCGCGTACGTCTCGTCGAGCTGCCGCAGCGCGGTGGCGGCCTCGGTCGCATAGTCCCAACTCTGGTAGTCGGCCGGCGGTCCGCCGAAATGGTGATGGGCACGCATCGCGAATACGCCGACGATGACGTGCGCCATGCGCCACGCGATCGTGGTGAACGGTGCCGGGCTGGGCGCCGGGAACGCGAAATCGATCGACCCGTCCGGATGCACGGTCCAGCAGTCGGGCACGGGCTGCCAGAAGTACTCGTCGTCGGTCAGACCGTCCAGGCGCGGGCGCAATTGGTTGTGCCAGTGCCAGTCGAGTTGATCGGCCAGTTGGGTGGTCAAATCCGCCATGACGGTCAGCTTTCCAGCAACCCCGCGTCGCCGTAAGGTGCGGGCATGCAGGTGACTTCGGTGGCCTCGACCGAACTGTTCGTCGGACCGCCGGACACCCCGCTGCAGCTGGTGCGGGTCACCCTCGCGGGGGTGAGCGGGCCGACGTCGGTCCGCATCGACGGGGACGGGCTGACGGGCGAAGCGGTCGCCGATCTCAGCGACAAGGTCGTCGAGGTCCCCGTCACCGTTCACCGTCCCGTCGTCGGGCAACGCCGGCCGGCGCGGGCGCACGTCGGCGGCCAGCGGCTGCCGTTCGAGTTCACCGTGGCCGAGCCCGGCTGGACGATGTTCATGGTCAGCCACTTCCACTACGACCCGGTGTGGTGGAACACCCAGGGCGCCTACACCAGCGAGTGGACCGAGGACCCGCCGGGGCGGGCCCGCCAGCGCAACGGGTTCGACCTGGTGCACGCGCATCTGGAGATGGCCCGCCGCGACCCCGACTACAAGTTCGTGCTGGCCGAGGTCGACTACCTCAAGCCGTACTGGGACACCCGCCCCGAAGACCGGGCCGACCTGCGCCGGTTCATCGACCAGGGCCGCGTCGAGGTGATGGGCGGCACCTACAACGAACCCAATACCAACCTCACCAGCCCGGAAACGACGATTCGCAACCTGGTGCACGGCATGGGTTTTCAGCGCCACGTCGTCGGGGCTGACCCGGCGACCGCCTGGCAGCTGGACGTGTTCGGCCACGACCCGCAGTTCCCGGGCATGGCCGCCGATGCCGGGCTGACGTCGAGTTCGTGGGCCAGGGGACCGCACCACCAGTGGGGTCCCGCGCTGGGCGACGGCGACGTGGAGCGCATGCAGTTCGCCAGCGAGTTCGAATGGATCTCGCCGTCGGGCCGCGGGCTGCTCACCCACTACATGCCGGCGCACTATTCGGCGGGGTGGTGGATGGACTCCGCGGCGTCGCTGGGCGAGGCCGAGGAGGCCACGTGCGAGCTCTTCGACCAGCTCAAGAAGGTCGCGTTGACCCGCAACGTGTTGCTGCCGGTCGGCACCGACTACACCCCGCCCAACAAGTGGGTCACCGAGATCCACCGCGACTGGGCCGCCCGCTACACGTGGCCGCGGTTCGTGTGCGCGCTGCCCAGCGAGTTCTTTGCGGCGGTGCGCGCCGAGCTGGCGCGGCGCGACTGCGTGCCGTCGCCGCAAACCCGGGACATGAACCCGATCTACACCGGCAAGGACGTGTCCTACATCGACACCAAGCAGGCCAACCGGGCCGCCGAGAACGCCGTCTTGGCGGCCGAGCGTTTCGCGGTCTTCGCCGGGCTGCTGACCGGCGCCCCTTACCCGCAGGCCGCGCTGGCCAAGGCGTGGGTGCAGCTGGCCTACGGCGCGCACCACGACGCCATCACCGGGTCGGAATCCGACCAGGTGTACCTGGACCTGCTGACCGGGTGGCGCGACGCCTGGGAGCTGGGCCGCGCGGCCCGCGACAGCTCGCTGGCCCTGCTGTCCGGCGCCGTGGGCGGGGGCGACGTGATCGTGTGGAATCCGCTGAGCTGTCCGCGCACCGACGTCGTCACCGCCCACCTCGACCGGCCGGTCGGCGCCGGGGTCCGGGTGCTCGACGCCGACGGTGCCGAGCTGGCGGCGCACGTCGAGCACGGCGGACGGTCGGTCAGCTGGTTGGCCGGCGAGGTGCCGTCGCTGGGTTGGCGGGCCTACCGGCTGGTCCCCGGCGAAGGCGGCGAACCGGCCGGCTGGGAACCGGTGCCGGGAACGGCGATCCGCAACGAGCACTACCGGATCGAGGTCGACCCGGTGCGGGGCGGGGGCGTCGCCTCGCTGATCCAGGACGGGCGCGAGCTGATGGCAGCCGGGCGGGTGGGCAACGAGCTCGCCGTCTACGAGGAATACCCGGCGCACCCGAGCCAGGGCGAGGGCCCGTGGCATCTGCTGCCCAAGGGGCCGATGGTGTGCTCGTCGGAAGGCCCCGCAGACGTGCGGGCCTGGCACGGGCCGCTGGGTCAGCGGCTGGTGGTGCGGGGCCGGATCGGGTCGCTGCTGCGCTACACCCAAACCCTGACGTTGTGGCGCGGGGTCGCGCGGGTGGACTGCCGCACCACGATCGACGAGTTCACCGGCGCCGACCAGTTGGTGCGGCTGCGCTGGCCGTGCCCGGTGCCGGGCGCCATGCCGATCAGCGAGGTGGGCGACGCCGTCATCGGCCGCGGTTTCGCCCTGCTGCACGACGGATCGCGCGCCATGGACACCGCCCAGCACCTGTGGACCCTGGACAACCCGGCGTACGGCTGGTT
Source organism: Mycobacterium sp. 1482292.6 (assembly GCF_001672995.1). Lineage (NCBI taxonomy): Bacteria > Bacillati > Actinomycetota > Actinomycetes > Mycobacteriales > Mycobacteriaceae > Mycobacterium > Mycobacterium sp. 1482292.6. Next base: position 30,419 of record NZ_LZKV01000193.1, read on the forward strand.
CGGCCTGTCCTCGGCGGCCCGGGTCCGAATCTCGGGCGCCGATGTGCGGGCGATAGCGGTCGCCGAGGTGGTGTCGCCGACGGAGACGGTGTCGGGGCCGCTGGCCCGGGAGTTGATGGTCGCGCTGGTCCGCGCCGGCGTCACGGCCACCTGCGGCGGCGCCGACAAGCCGCGCTACGGCAACCTCGCAGTCGATTCCAACCTGCCCGACGCGCGCATCGCCCTGGGCGGGCCCGGCCGCAACGCCTTCGCCGCGGCCGTGTTGGCCGAGGCCCCGGCGCACGCCGAGGAGCTGGACCGCCAGTTGGCGACGACCGGCCGGGCCCTCGTGTGGGTGCCCGCCGAGACGCCGCTGGACGCGGTGTGGGTGCCCGACGCCGACCTGCGTCCGCCGCGGGCGTTGCCGGTGCTGATCATCGACGGCCGCGACGACGACCAGCTACGGGCCGCGATCGCCGCGGTGGTCGACGACCTCGGCGACGCCGAGATCGCCGTCGCTCAGCAGGCGCCGGCAGAAACGGGCGCTTTCGAGGACCGCACCGTCGCCCTGCTCAACCGCGGGGTGCCCAGCTTCGCCGTCGACACCGAGGGCACCCTGCACACCGCGCTGATGCGGTCCTGCACCGGCTGGCCGTCGGGCATCTGGATCGACGACCCGCGCCGCACCGCGCCGGACGGCTCCAACTTCCAACTGCAGCACTGGACGCACCACTTCGACTACGCGTTGGTCAGCGCGGCGGGTGACTGGCGGCGCGCCCGGATCGCCACCCACAGTGCGCAGTTCTCCCAGCCGCTGCTCGCCGTCACGCCGGACCGCCGCGGGGGCGCGCTCCCGCCGGCCGGGTCGCTGCTGCGGGTCGAGCCCGCCGAATCGGTACAGCTGGCCGCCCTCAAGGTGGCCGGCAATCCGCTGACCGCGGGCAGCGCGGCGCCGCTGGACCCGAACGCGGTCGCCCTGCGCCTGGTGGAGACCACCGGCGCGGGCACGCCCGTCGTTCTCGAGTCCGCCGTCGCGACGCTGACCGGCCTGCACCGCGCCGACCTGCTGGAATCGCGCGCCGAACCCGTATCGTCGGTCGAGCTGCACGGCTATGAGGTGGCGACCGTGCTGGCCCGGTTCGACGCGTCCCGGGCGGCGACCGGCGCCGCCGCGCCGGCCCCGCACGCCGAGGCCGCGCAGCCGCTGTACGCGCGGTATTGGCTGCACAATCGCGGCCCCGCGCCCCTCGGCGGGCTGCCGGCGGTCGCCCATTTGCACCCGGTGCAGCTGACCGCCCAACCCGGCGACGAGGTGACGCTGCGGCTCACCGCGGCCAGCGACAGCACCGACGCCACCCTTCCCGGCGCCGTCACCCTCAGGTGTCCGGACGGGTGGACGGCCACGCCCGCCCACCTGCCCTTCACCCTGGGCGCCGGCGATCACCTGCACACCGACGTGGCGCTGAGGGTCCCGGCTGGCACCCCACCCGGGCGCTACCCGGTGCGCGCCGAACTGCGCGTCGCCGGCGAAGGCGTCCCGGCCTCCTGGCGACAGCCCGTCGAGGACGTGTGCGTGGTGACGGTGGGCGAGCCCGGCGACCTGATCTTCCTGGGCGGCGGCCCCGCCGAGGTCACGCTCGCACCCGGCGACGCGGGCGACCTGACGGTCACGGTCGGCAGCCACGCCGGGGCCGACCTGGCGCTGGAGGCCCATCTGATCAGCCCGTGGGGCACCTGGGAGTGGATGGGTCCCGCCGCGCTCGGCGCGGTGCTGCCCGCCCGCGGCGCCGTCGACTTAATCTTCCAGCTGACCCCGCCGGCCTGGCTGGCCCCCGGCCAGTGGTGGGCGCTGGTGCGGGTCGGTTGCGCCGGCCGGCTGGTCTACTCGCCGGCGGTGAAGGTGACGGTGACGGTGACATGACAGAGCTGAACTGCCCGACTCCTCCGCACGCCGACTTGCGGCGTGCATCGTCGTCGGGCGAGCATCCGATCGCGACCGTGGCCGGCCTGCCCGTACCGTCGGGCGTGCTCGACGCCGCCGAGGCGCGGCTGCGCGCCGGGCGCGATGCGGCCGCCCTGCCGGTCACCGGCACCAGCGAGGGCCGCCAACTGCGGCGGTGGCTGACCCAGCTGATCGTCACCGAGCGGGTGGTCGCCGTGGAGGCGGCCGCGCGCGGCCTGACCGCGAGCGGCGCCCCATCCGAGGCCGAGCTGCTGCCCGACGTGACCGCCCGGCTGGAGATCGGCAGCGTCGCCGCGGCCGTGCTGGCCGACCCGCGTGCCCGGGCGCTGTTCGCCGATGTCACCGCGGCGGTGCAAGTGGGCGACGCCGAGGTGGCCGCCTACCACGCCCGCAACCCGCTGCGGTTCGCCGCGCCGTTATCGGGCGAACACGGTTGGCGCACACCGGCGCTGGCCGCGCCGCCGCTGGACGAGGTGCGCCCGGCGATCGAAGGGCATCTGCGCGGCGCCGCGCGGCGCCGCGCATTCCGGCTGTGGCTGGACGAGCGGCGCGCCGCGCTGGTGGAGCTGACGCCCGGCTACGAGCATCCCGGTGACCCCCGGCAACCCGACAACACCCACCGGCACTGAGCGCCATGCTCACCCTCGCGCTGGATATCGGCGGCACGAAAATCGCTGCGGGACTGGTGGATTCGGGGGGAAAGCTGGTGTACACCGCCATCCGCCCAACTCCGGTCACGACCGCCCCCGACGACGTCTGGGCCGCCGTCGAAGCGACTATCGCCGACGCCCTGGGGACGGCGGACGCCGCCGTCACCGCGGTGGGGATCGCGTCGGCCGGGCCCATCGATCTGCGCAGCGGATCCGTCAGCCCCATCAACATCGGCAGCTGGGACCGGTTCCCGTTGCGCGACAGGGTCGCCGCGGCGGTGCCCGGACTGCCGGTGGTTCTGGCCGGCGACGGCGTCTGTATGGCGTTGGGGGAGCACTGGATTGGAGCGGGCAAAACGGCGGGGCCCGACGCCCGATTCCTGCTCGGCATGGTGGTCTCCACCGGGGTGGGCGGCGGCCTGGTGTTCGACGGCGTCCCCTACTCGGGGCGCACCGGCAACGCCGGTCACGTCGGGCACGTAGTGGTCGAGCTGGATGGCCGGCCCTGCACCTGCGGCGGGCACGGCTGCGTCGAAACCGTCGCGTCCGGGCCGTGGATGGTGCGCTGGGCGCGGGAAAACGGATGGTCCGCGCCGGCCGGCGCCGGCGCGAGCGACCTGGCCGCCGCCGCGGCATCAGACCCGTTGGCGCAGCGGGCGTTTCAGCGCGGAGCCAACGCGCTTGCCGCGATGATCGCCTCCGTCGGTGCGGTGTGCGATCTGGACCTGGTGGTGATCGGGGGAGGCGTCGCCAGATCCGGGCCGCTGCTCTTCGACCCGCTGCGCGCGAAGCTCGCCGAATACGCCGGCCTGGACTTCTTGTCCGGGCTGCGGGTGGTGCCGGGGGAACTCGGCGGTGCGGCCGGTCTGATCGGCGCCGCCCGGCTCGCGGGCCTCGGCTGACCCCACGCGGGTTTCATGCCAAGGTCATTGTCATGAACCACAGCATCGACGCCCTCGCGGTCGTGGTCACCGGGCTGCTGGTCGGTGTGGAGCTGGCGGTCGCGGTGTTCTTCCACCCGCTGATCGCCCGGCTGCCCGACGACGCCTTCCGGGCGGCGCGCGGCGGCGCCGGCCGGGCGCTGGGCACGACGATGCCCTTCTGGTACGCCATCGTCCTGCTGCTGTTGGTGTCGCTCGCGGTCCAGGAGCGCGGCGCCCCACGCGATTGGCTCTGCGGCGTCGCCGCGGGCCTGATGGCCGTGGTGGTGTTGTCGACGGTCGCCCTGCTGGTGCCGATCAACAACCGCATCGCGAAGTGGCCCAGCACCGGTGAGCTCTCGCGTGAGCTCGCCGCCCGCTGGGATCGCCGGCACCGCGTGCGGGTGATCCTGCTGCTGGCGGTGTTCGTGCTGCTGGCCCTCGCCGTCACCTGAGTCCGCCGTTTTGGCTGACCGCGCCAGGTCGCGCTATTCTGTTGGCCGATCCACCGAAGACCGTCGGTCACCGAGCAATCGGTTGAAGGTCCGGGAGCATCCCGGCGGCCCACGCAGGAGGACGAGGCATCAGCGCCGGCTCGCGCCGGCGCATTTTCACGCCCCGGCCGCTTCTGCGCCGGGGCGTTCGTCGTTCTTGCGGGGGATCGAGACGACACGTCGCATTGACTTTCACTTCAGGAGGTAGGCATGGCCAGGGCTGACAAGGCCACCGCCGTTGCAGACATCGCCGAGCAGTTCAAGGAATCGACCGCGACCCTGATCACGGAATACCGCGGTCTGACCGTCGCCAACCTGGCCGAACTGCGGCGCTCGCTGGGCGGCGCGGCCACCTACTCGGTGGCCAAGAACACGCTGGTCAAGCGGGCGGCCTCGGAGGCCGGGGTCGAGGGGCTCGACGAGCTTTTCGCCGGCCCGACGGCCATCGCCTTCGTCACCGGGGAACCGGTCGACGCCGCCAAGGCGATCAAGACCTTCGCCAAGGAACACAAGGCGCTGGTCATCAAGGGCGGCTACATGGACGGCCGTGCGCTGACGGTCGCCGAAGTCGAGCGCATCGCCGACCTCGAGTCGCGCGAGGTGCTGCTGGCCAAGCTGGCCGGCGCGATGAAGGGCAACCTGGCCAAGGCGGCCGGGCTGTTCAACGCTCCGGCGTCGCAGGTCGCCCGCCTGGCGGCCGCTCTGCAGGAGAAGAAGGCCGCAGAGGGGCCAGCAGCTCCGGCAGAGCCCGCGCCCGCCGCGGAATCCACCCCGGAACCCGCTTCGGAAGCACCCGCTGAGGCGCCGGAAACCCCGGCCGAAGCCGAATAACAACCACCCCGGAACCTGGGAAAAACAAGGAAGGACCCACACCCATGGCAAAGCTGTCCACTGACGACCTGCTCGACGCGTTCAAGGAAATGACCCTGCTCGAGCTCTCCGACTTCGTGAAGAAGTTCGAGGAGACCTTCGAGGTCACCGCGGCCGCCCCCGTCGCCGTTGCCGCCGCCGGCGGTGGCGCCGCCGGTGGCGCGCCCGCCGAGGCCGCCGAGGAGCAGTCGGAGTTCGACGTCATCCTCGAGGCCGCCGGCGACAAGAAGATCGGCGTCATCAAGGTGGTCCGCGAGATCGTCTCCGGCCTGGGCCTCAAGGAGGCCAAGGACCTGGTCGACGGCGCCCCCAAGCCGCTGCTGGAGAAGGTGGCCAAGGAGGCCGCCGACGAGGCCAAGACCAAGCTCGAGGCCGCCGGCGCCACCGTCACCGTCAAGTAAGTCACTGCGCACCAAACCCCCGGGATGGCGATCCCGGGGGTTTCGTGCGCTCAGCGCCCCTGCATCGCCGTGTGCAGCGAGCGGGTAACCCGCTCCGGTGAATCACCAAGGGCGACAAGCAGGTTCGACGTCATCGAGCCGAGCACCGGCACGACGGCCGAGCTGTCAGCGCCGTAATAGCCGGCCAGCTCCAGCATGACGAACCCGTGGATCAACGCCCAGAACTGGGCCGCGGTGGCCACCACGGACGCGTCGTCGGTCGCGGCGCCGGCGGCGATCCGGCCGGCCACCATGCAGCGGTGCACTCCGCGCACCACGTGCGCGAAGCTCGGGTAGTCCCGCTCGATCTCGGCGACGGTCAGCGTCAGGACGTTGTGGGCGGGTGCGTTGATGCCGTGCGCGCTGGTGCTGCCGAACATCAGCCGGTACATGTGCGGGCGCTCGATGGCGTAGCGGCGGTAGGCCGCCCCGATCACGAACAGGTCCGCGACCGGGTCGTCGGTGCGCGGCACCGTCAGCGCGGCGTCGAACTGGCGCAGGCCCTCCTCGGCCACCTCGGCGATGAGCCCGCGCATCCCGCCGAAATGGGTGTAGACCGCCATCGTGGAGGTCCCCGCGGCGCCGGCCACCTTGCGGGTCTGCAGGGCGTCGGGTCCGTCCTCGTCGAGCAGGGCGACCGCCGCGTGCAGCATCCCCTCGCGGACGGTGCGCTGAACGTCTGAAGTCATCGTTGCCATCTTCTCATCGGCGGCGTACCGTGCCAATAACGCTGAAATAACAATGTTATAGGAGCTCAGCCATGGCGACTGCGACACCCGTCAAGCCCGGCAATCCCTACCTCGAGGACTTTCTCGCGCCGGTGCGCACCGAGGTCACCGCGCACGACCTGCGCGTCACCGGGCACATCCCCGACCACCTCGACGGGCGCTACCTGCGCAACGGGCCCAACCCGGTCGCCGAGGTGAACCCGGCCGTCTACCACTGGTTCAGCGGCGACGGCATGGTGCACGGGGTGGCGCTGCGCGGCGGCGAGGCGCGCTGGTATCGCAACCGGTGGGTGCGCACCGCCCACGTCTGCGCCGAACTCGGCGAGCCGGCGCCCAGCGGATTGGACCCGCGGGCGGGCATGCTCTCCGTCGGGCCCAACACCAACGTGCTGAGCCATGCCGGACAAACCCTCGCGCTCGTCGAGGGGGGCGGGGCGAACTACCGCCTGACCGACGAGTTGGACACCGAGGGGCCTTGCGATTTCGACGGGACGTTGTTCGGGGGCTACACCGCACATCCGCACGCCGATCCGCGGACCGGCGAATTGCACGCCGTCTCCTACTCGTTCACCCGCGGGCGCACCGTGCAGTACTCGGTCATCGACACCGCCGGCCGGGCCCGGCGCACGGTGGACATCGAGGTCGGCGGGTCGCCGATGATGCACGACTTCTCGCTGACCGACAAATACGTGGTGATCTACGACCTGCCGGTGACCTTCGACCCCGTGCAGGTGATGCCGACCAACGTGCCGCGCTGGCTGAGTCTGCCGGCCCGGCTGGTGCTGCAGTCGCTCATCGGACGCGTGCGGGTGCCCAACCCGATGACGACCGTGATCAACCGCAATCGCGAGCCGATCAACCGGATGCCCTACCGCTGGAACCCCGACTACCAAGCGCGCATCGGCGTCATGCCGCGCGAGGGCCACGGGAGCAATGCGGGCAAGGATGGCATCCGCTGGTTCGAAATCGAACCCTGCTACGTCTACCACCCGCTCAACGCCTACTCCGAGATGCGTGCTGGCGCAGAGGTTCTGGTGCTCGACGTGGTGCGCTACTCGCGGATGTTCGACCGCGACCTGCGCGGTCCCGGCGACAGCCTGCCGACGCTGGACCGCTGGACCGTCAACCTGGCCACCGGGGCGGTCACCAGCGAGCGCCGCGACGATCGTCCACAGGAATTCCCACGGATCAACGAGTCGCTGTTGGGTGGGCGGCACCGGTACGGCTACACCATCGGCACCGAGGGCGGTTACCTGTCCGGCGGGGCGGCCGAGATGACCACCGCACTGTACAAACACGACTACGCCACGGGTTCTTGCGCGGCCGCCGGCCTGGATGCCGGTCTTTTGCTCGGCGAGATGTCCTTTGTGCCCAATCCCACACCCCGCGCCGAGGATGACGGCATCCTGATCGGCTTCGGCTATCACCGCGAGCACGACGAGGGCCAACTGCTCTTGCTGGACGCGCAGACGCTCGAGCAGGTCGCCACCGTGCACCTGCCGCAGCGGGTGCCGATGGGCTTCCACGGCAACTGGGCGCCCACTGGCTAACGTTTGGCTAACACGTGCGTCAAATAAGTTGTGCCATCGGGGCTTCCGGCTGATCTCAGGACGGCCAATTTTTCCCGGCAGTGCTCCGCATCCCTGATGCCGTGTGGCAGCCGTGCGCTACAGTGACTCATGCCACACAAAAGGGCAGGTGGCGGGCACGAGTGTCGACGGAAGGATTCCCCATGGGCGTCGCTATCGAGGTGAATGGACTGACGAAGTCCTTCGGCTCCTCGAGGATTTGGGAAGACGTGACGTTGGAAATCCCCGCCGGGGAGGTCAGCGTCCTGCTGGGGCCGTCGGGTACCGGCAAATCCGTGTTCCTGAAGTCCTTGATCGGTTTGTTGCGGCCCGAGCGCGGCTCGGTCGTCATCGACGGCACGGACATCCTGCAATGTACGGCCAAGGAGCTCTACGAGATCCGCACGCTGTTCGGTGTGATGTTCCAGGACGGCGCCCTGTTCGGATCGATGAACCTGTTCGACAACGCGGCTTTCCCGCTGCGCGAGCACACCAAGAAGAAGGAAGGCGAGATCCGTGACATCGTCATGGAGAAGCTGACCCTGGTCGGTCTCGGCGGCGACGAGAAGAAGTTCCCCGGAGAGATCTCCGGTGGTATGCGCAAGCGCGCCAGCCTGGCCCGCGCCCTGGTGATGGACCCGCAGATCATCCTCTGCGACGAGCCCGACTCCGGTCTGGACCCGGTCCGTACCGCCTACCTGAGCCAGTTGATCCTCGACATCAACGCCCAGATCGACGCCACGGTGCTGATCGTTACCCACAACATCAACATCGCCCGCACGGTGCCGGACAACATGGGCATGCTGTTCCGCCGAAAGCTGGTCATGTTCGGCCCGCGCGAGGTGCTGCTGACCAGCGACGAGCCCGTCGTGCGGCAGTTCCTCAACGGTCGCCGGATCGGACCGATCGGCATGTCCGAGGAGAAGGACGAGGCGACCATGGCCGAAGAGCAGGCCGCCCTGGACGCCGGCCAGCATGCCGGCGGTGTCGAGGAGATCGAGGGCGTGCCCCCGCAGATCGTCGCCTCGCCGGGCATGCCGGAGCGCAAGGCCGTCGCCCGCCGCCAGGCGCGGGTGCGTGAGATCCTGCACACCCTGCCGCAGAAGGCCCAAGCCGCGATCATCGACGACATGGAAGGCACCCACAAGTACCGGGCACACGAGGTCGGCGAGTAGGCAGCGGCGTCCGGCGGTTCGCGATAACTCCGCGTAACACTCCCGGCCCGCCCTCTTGACGACGGGCCGTAAACGGGCCAGTCTGTTGGGCAGCATGTACCGGAATGGCTCAAGGGAAGTCGAGATCGCCAGCCAGCGCCGATGTCCCTGGACTGCTAACGCTGGGAAGTTGAGGAATGCGCGGTCCTGCGCTATTGTTGGACGTTGCGCTGGCTACCTCCTGCCCACCTCACCCGCCACCTGACACCGTGGTCTAAGCCTGAGCCCCCTTACGTGGCTTAGTTCTAGTTGCGCGTGAGATCCGGACAGTTCGTTCGCCGGCCGAACCGACACAATTCGCGGCGAGCTGGCCGGTGGTCCCGGCCTTCGTGAGTCGCACGAGGTGCTGGAAGGATGCATCTTGGCAGATTTCCGCCAGAGCAAGACGGATCGCCCACAAAGTTCCTCTAACGGAAGTTCCTCAAACGGCTCCGTGCCCGGAGCGCCCAACCGAGTTTCCTTCGCCAAGCTCCGCGAACCGCTCGAGGTTCCCGGCCTGCTTGACGTGCAGATCGACTCCTTCGAGTGGTTGATCGGCGCGCCGCGGTGGCGCGAGGCCGCCGCCGCCCGCGGCGACGTCACTCCGGTGGGCGGCCTGGAAGAGGTGCTCTACGAGCTCTCGCCGATCGAGGACTTTTCCGGCTCGATGTCGCTGTCGTTCTCCGACCCGCGTTTCGACGAGGTCAAGGCGCCGGTCGACGAGTGCAAAGACAAGGACATGACGTACGCGGCCCCGCTGTTCGTCACGGCCGAGTTCATCAACAACAACACCGGCGAGATCAAGAGCCAGACGGTGTTCATGGGTGACTTCCCGATGATGACCGAGAAGGGCACCTTCATCATCAACGGCACCGAGCGTGTCGTGGTCAGCCAGCTGGTCCGCTCGCCCGGTGTGTACTTCGACGAGACCATCGACAAGTCCACCGAGAAGCTGCTGCACAGCGTCAAGGTGATCCCCAGCCGGGGCGCCTGGCTGGAGTTCGACGTCGACAAGCGCGACACCGTCGGCGTGCGCATCGACCGCAAGCGCCGCCAGCCCGTCACCGTGCTGCTCAAGGCGCTGGGCTGGACCAACGAGCAGATCACCGAGCGGTTCGGCTTCTCCGAGATCATGATGTCGACGCTGGAGAAGGACAACACCGCCGGCACCGACGAGGCGCTGCTGGACATCTACCGCAAGCTGCGTCCGGGCGAGCCGCCGACCAAGGAGTCCGCGCAGACCCTGCTGGAGAACCTGTTCTTCAAGGAGAAGCGCTACGACCTGGCCCGCGTCGGCCGTTACAAGGTCAACAAGAAGCTCGGCCTGAACGTGGGCGAGCCGATCACGAGCTCGACGCTGACCGAGGAAGACGTCGTCGCCACCATCGAGTACCTGGTGCGCCTGCACCACGCCCGTACGGATGGCCAGCCCGCGGTCATGACTGTCCCCGGCGGCACCGAGGTGCCGGTGGAGACCGACGACATCGACCACTTCGGCAACCGGCGGTTGCGCACGGTCGGCGAGCTGATCCAGAACCAGATCCGGGTCGGCATGTCCCGGATGGAGCGCGTCGTGCGCGAGCGGATGACCACCCAGGACGTCGAGGCCATCACGCCGCAGACCCTGATCAACATCCGGCCGGTCGTCGCCGCGATCAAGGAGTTCTTCGGCACCAGCCAGCTGTCGCAGTTCATGGACCAGAACAACCCGCTGTCCGGGCTGACCCACAAGCGTCGTCTCTCGGCGCTGGGCCCCGGCGGTCTGTCCCGTGAGCGCGCCGGCCTGGAGGTCCGTGACGTCCACCCGTCGCACTACGGCCGCATGTGCCCGATCGAGACCCCGGAGGGTCCGAACATCGGTCTGATCGGCTCGCTGTCGGTGTACGCCCGGGTCAACCCGTTCGGCTTCATCGAGACGCCGTACCGCAAGGTGGTCGACGGTGTGGTCTCCGACGAGATCCACTACCTGACCGCCGACGAGGAGGACCGCCACGTCGTGGCGCAGGCCAACTCGCCGATCGACGACAAGGGCCGGTTCGAGGAGTCGCGCGTCCTGGTCCGCCGCAAGGCGGGCGAGGTCGAATACGTCCCGTCCTCCGAGGTGGACTACATGGACGTGTCGCCGCGCCAGATGGTGTCGGTGGCCACGGCCATGATCCCGTTCCTCGAGCACGACGACGCCAACCGCGCCCTGATGGGTGCCAACATGCAGCGCCAGGCGGTTCCGCTGGTGCGCAGCGAGGCGCCGCTGGTGGGCACCGGCATGGAGTTGCGCGCGGCGATCGACGCCGGCGACGTGGTGGTGGCCGACAAGGCCGGCGTGATCGAGGAGGTCTCCGCCGACTACATCACCGTGATGGCCGACGACGGCACCCGGCACACCTACCGGATGCGCAAGTTCGAGCGATCCAACCACGGCACCTGCGCCAACCAGTCGCCGATCGTCGACGCCGGTGAGCGGGTGGAGGCCGGTCAGGTCATCGCCGACGGTCCGTGCACCGAGAACGGCGAGATGGCGCTCGGCAAGAACCTGCTCGTGGCGATCATGCCGTGGGAAGGCCACAACTACGAGGACGCGATCATCCTGTCCAACCGCCTGGTTGAGGAGGACGTGCTCACCTCGATCCACATCGAGGAGCACGAGATCGACGCCCGCGACACCAAGCTGGGCGCCGAGGAGATCACCCGGGACATCCCGAACGTCTCCGACGAGGTGCTGGCCGACCTGGACGAGCGCGGCATCGTGCGCATCGGTGCCGAGGTCCGCGACGGCGACATCCTGGTCGGCAAGGTCACCCCGAAGGGTGAGACCGAGCTGACCCCGGAGGAGCGGCTGCTGCGCGCGATCTTCGGCGAGAAGGCCCGCGAGGTCCGCGACACCTCACTGAAGGTGCCGCACGGCGAGTCCGGCAAGGTCATCGGCATCCGGGTGTTCTCCCGCGAGGACGACGACGAGCTGCCGGCCGGTGTCAACGAGCTGGTGCGCGTCTACGTGGCCCAGAAGCGCAAGATCTCCGACGGCGACAAGCTCGCCGGACGCCACGGCAACAAGGGCGTCATCGGCAAGATCCTGCCGCAGGAGGACATGCCGTTCCTGCCGGACGGCACGCCGGTCGACATCATCCTGAACACCCACGGTGTGCCGCGACGGATGAACATCGGCCAGATCTTGGAGACCCACCTCGGGTGGGTGGCCAAGTCCGGCTGGAACATCGAGGGCACGCCCGACTGGGCGGCGAACCTGCCGGAGGACCTGCGGCACGCGCAGCCGGACCAGATCGTGTCGACGCCGGTGTTCGACGGCGCCAAGGAGGAGGAGCTGCAGGGCATGCTGTCCTGCACGCTGCCCAACCGCGACGGCGAGGTCATGGTCGACGGCGACGGCAAGGCGGTGCTGTTCGACGGCCGCAGCGGCGAGCCGTTCCCGTACCCGGTGACCGTTGGCTACATGTACATCATGAAGCTGCACCACCTGGTGGACGACAAGATCCACGCCCGCTCCACCGGTCCGTACTCGATGATCACGCAGCAGCCGCTGGGTGGTAAGGCGCAGTTCGGTGGTCAGCGCTTCGGTGAGATGGAGTGCTGGGCCATGCAGGCCTACGGCGCGGCGTACACGCTGCAGGAGCTGTTGACCATCAAGTCCGACGACACCGTCGGCCGGGTCAAGGTGTACGAGGCGATCGTCAAGGGCGAGAACATCCCGGAGCCGGGTATCCCCGAGTCCTTCAAGGTGTTGCTCAAGGAGCTGCAGTCGCTCTGCCTCAACGTCGAGGTGCTCTCCTCCGACGGTGCGGCGATCGAGTTGCGCGAAGGCGAGGACGAAGACCTCGAGCGGGCAGCGGCGAACCTGGGAATCAACCTGTCCCGCAACGAATCCGCGTCCGTCGAGGATCTCGCCTAGCTTGACCCCACGCAAAGCGTTTTTTCAGTTACTAAACCCGCAAGGGGAAAGGGAGTTACGTGCTCGACGTCAACTTCTTCGATGAACTCCGTATCGGCCTGGCCACCGCGGAGGACATCAGGCAATGGTCTTACGGCGAGGTCAAGAAGCCGGAGACGATCAACTACCGCACGCTGAAGCCGGAGAAGGACGGCCTGTTCTGCGAGAAGATCTTCGGACCGACTCGCGACTGGGAGTGCTACTGCGGCAAGTACAAGCGGGTCCGGTTCAAGGGCATCATCTGTGAGCGCTGCGGCGTCGAGGTGACCCGCGCCAAGGTGCGTCGCGAGCGGATGGGTCACATCGAGCTGGCCGCTCCCGTCACGCACATCTGGTACTTCAAGGGCGTGCCGTCGCGGCTGGGGTACCTGCTCGACCTGGCGCCCAAGGATCTCGAGAAGATCATCTACTTCGCCGCCTACGTCATCACCTCGGTCGATGAGGAGATGCGCCACAACGAGCTCTCGACCCTCGAGGCCGAAATGCTGGTGGAGCGCAAGGCCATTGAGGACCAGCGCGACGCCGACCTGGAGGCCCGCGCCCAGAAGCTCGAGGCCGACCTGGCCGAGCTGGAGGCCGAGGGCGCGAAAGCCGACGCACGCCGCAAGGTTCGCGACGGCGGCGAGCGCGAGATGCGTCAGCTGCGCGACCGTGCCCAGCGCGAGCTGGACCGGCTCGAGGAGATCTGGACGACCTTCACCAAGCTGGCCCCCAAGCAGCTGATCGTCGACGAGAACCTCTACCGCGAGCTGATCGACCGCTTCGGTGAGTACTTCACCGGCGCCATGGGCGCGGAGTCGATCCAGAAGCTGATCGAGAACTTCGACATCGACGCCGAGGCCGAGATCCTGCGTGACGTCATCCGGAACGGCAAGGGGCAGAAGAAGCTTCGCGCCCTCAAGCGGCTCAAGGTGGTCGCCGCGTTCCAGCAGTCGGGCAACTCCCCGATGGGCATGGTGCTCGACGCCGTCCCGGTGATCCCGCCGGAGCTGCGCCCGATGGTGCAGCTCGACGGTGGCCGGTTCGCCACGTCGGACCTCAACGACCTGTACCGCCGGGTGATCAACCGGAACAACCGGCTCAAGAGGCTGATCGACCTCGGTGCCCCCGAGATCATCGTCAACAACGAGAAGCGGATGTTGCAGGAGTCCGTGGACGCGCTGTTCGACAACGGCCGCCGCGGCCGCCCGGTCACCGGGCCGGGTAACCGCCCGCTGAAGTCGCTGTCGGATCTGCTCAAGGGTAAGCAGGGCCGGTTCCGCCAGAACCTGCTCGGTAAGCGCGTCGACTACTCGGGCCGTTCGGTCATCGTGGTCGGCCCGCAGCTCAAGCTGCACCAGTGCGGTCTGCCCAAGCTGATGGCGCTGGAGCTGTTCAAGCCGTTCGTGATGAAGCGACTGGTCGACCTGAACCACGCGCAGAACATAAAGAGCGCCAAGCGCATGGTGGAGCGCCAGCGTCCCCAGGTGTGGGATGTCCTCGAAGAGGTCATCGCCGAGCACCCGGTGCTGCTGAACCGCGCGCCCACCCTGCACCGGCTGGGTATCCAGGCCTTCGAGCCGATGCTGGTGGAAGGCAAGGCAATTCAGCTGCACCCGCTGGTGTGTGAGGCGTTCAACGCCGACTTCGACGGTGACCAGATGGCGGTGCACCTGCCGCTGTCCGCCGAGGCGCAGGCCGAGGCACGCATCTTGATGCTGTCGAGTAACAACATCCTGTCGCCCGCGTCGGGCCGACCGCTGGCCATGCCGCGTCTGGACATGGTGACCGGTCTGTACTACCTGACCACCGAAGTCGACGGGGACAAGGGCGAATATAAGGCGGCCGCCAAGGATGAGCCCGAGGTCGGGGTGTACGCCTCGCCGGCCGAGGCGATCATGGCGTCGGACCGTGGCGTGCTGTCGGTGCGGGCCAAGATCAAGGTGCGGCTGACCCAGTTGCGTCCGCCGGCCGAGATCGAGGCCGAGCTGTTCGGCGCCAACGGCTGGCAGCCCGGCGATGCCTGGTTGGCCGAGACCACCCTGGGCCGGGTGCTGTTCAACGAGCTGCTGCCGGTGGGCTATCCGTTCGTGAACAAGCAGATGCACAAGAAGGTGCAGGCGTCGATCATCAACGATCTGGCCGAGCGCTACCCGATGATCGTGGTCGCGCAGACCGTGGACAAGCTCAAGGACGCCGGTTTCTACTGGGCGACCCGCAGCGGTGTCACGGTCTCGATGGCCGACGTGCTCGTCCCGCCGCGCAAGAAGGAAATCCTCGACCAGTACGAGGAGCGCGCCGAGAAGGTCGAAAAGCAGTTCCAGCGTGGTGCTTTGAACCACGACGAGCGCAACGAGGCGCTGGTGGAGATCTGGAAGGAAGCCACCGACGAGGTCGGTCAGGCGCTGCGTGAGCACTACCCGGCCGACAACCCGATCATCACGATCGTCGACTCGGGCGCCACGGGTAACTTCACCCAGACGCGAACGCTGGCCGGCATGAAGGGTCTGGTGACCAACCCGAAGGGTGAGTTCATCCCGCGTCCGGTCAAGTCCTCGTTCCGTGAGGGCCTGACCGTGCTGGAGTACTTCATCAACACCCACGGTGCTCGAAAGGGCTTGGCGGACACCGCGTTGCGTACCGCCGACTCCGGGTACCTGACCCGTCGTCTGGTGGACGTGAGCCAGGACGTCATCGTCCGCGAGCACGACTGCGAGACCGAGCGGGGCATCCTCGTCGAGCTGGCCGAGCGCCAGCCCGACGGCACCGTGATCCGTGACCCGTACATCGAAACCTCGGCGTACGCACGGACTTTGGGCGCCGACGCGGTCGACGAGGCCGGCAACGTCGTCGTTCCGCGTGGCGAGGACCTGGGTGACCCGGAGATCGACGCCCTGCTGGCCGCGGGCATCACGTCGGTCAAGGTGCGCTCGGTGCTGACGTGTACCACCGGAACCGGCGTGTGTGCCACCTGCTACGGGCGGTCCATGGCGACCGGCAAGCTGGTCGACATCGGCGAGGCCGTCGGTATCGTCGCGGCGCAATCCATCGGTGAGCCCGGTACCCAGCTGACCATGCGTACCTTCCACCAGGGTGGTGTCGGTGAGGACATCACCGGCGGTCTGCCCCGGGTGCAGGAGCTGTTCGAGGCGCGCATCCCGCGCGGCAAGGCGCCGATCGCCGACGTCACCGGGCGGGTCCGTCTCGAGGACGGTGAGCGCTTCTACAAGATCACTATCGTTCCCGACGACGGCAGCGAAGAGGTCGTGTACGACAAGCTGTCCAAGCGGCAGCGGCTGCGGGTGTTCAAGCACGAGGACGGTTCCGAGCGGGTGCTCTCCGACGGCGACCACGTCGAGGTGGGCCAGCAGCTGATGGAAGGCTCGGCCGACCCGCACGAGGTGCTGCGCGTGCAGGGCCCCCGCGAGGTGCAGATCCACCTGGTCCGTGAGGTCCAGGAGGTCTACCGCGCTCAGGGTGTGTCGATCCACGACAAGCACATCGAGGTGATCGTTCGCCAGATGCTGCGCCGCGTCACCATCATCGACTCGGGCTCGACGGAGTTCCTGCCCGGCTCGCTGATCGACCGTGCGGAGTTCGAGGCGGAGAACCGCCGCGTGGTGGCCGAGGGCGGCGAGCCCGCGGCCGGGCGTCCGGTGCTGATGGGTATCACGAAGGCGTCGCTGGCCACCGACTCGTGGCTGTCCGCGGCGTCGTTCCAGGAGACCACGCGAGTGCTGACCGATGCGGCGATCAACTGCCGCAGCGACAAGCTCAACGGTCTGAAGGAGAACGTGATCATCGGAAAGCTGATCCCGGCCGGTACCGGTATCAACCGGTACCGCAACATCCAGGTGCAGCCGACCGAGGAGGCTCGGGCCGCCGCGTACACGATCCCGTCCTACGAGGATCAGTACTACAGCCCGGACTTCGGCCAGGCCACCGGTGCCGCGGTGCCGCTGGACGACTACGGCTACAGCGACTACCGCTAGTCGACAACGAAAAAAGCCCCGGGGTTCGCCCCGGGGCTTTTTCGTTGCGTCGCATTGCCGAACGTGGCCGTGCCGCACGTTCGACGTCCAGCGCGCGGCCAGCGCACACCGGCGGGTGGCTTGCTTCCCGGCGACATTTCGCGTGTGCTTCTAGGCGACGGAGGTGAGAAGCGATGGACGAGCCAGCTGGCGTGGCGACGGGTGCTGCACCGGCGGAGGAGGTGTTGGCGTATCAGGGTGAGGTGTTCATCAACTTCCGGACGAGTCGGCAATGGGTGGTCATCAAACTGTTCACATTTCCCGCCGATGCGAACGACCGCGACATCCTCGCGTTGTTGATCCAACATTTGCGTTATCGCGACAGCTATGCGACGCGAAATTTCCAGGACGCCAAAACGATTCACGGGCCTTACTGGTTGAACGCCATCACTCCCGAGGCCTTTTCCGCGGTCTCTGCGGAGGATGCCGAAGCGTTGCTGCGCACGTGGGCCGAATACCAAGCGCCCTTACCCACGGCCCGTCGCGACGAAATGGAAAGCGAGCTTTACCCGCGCATTCGTGGCGCGACCGCCCGCTACCAGCTCGCCGATCTGCGGGACACCGCTGAACATGATTGGGGCTCATCCGTGGGCTCCGACAGCGGTTTTCACGAGTTTGTGTTGATCGATCGCCGCGCCGGCAGTGTCGCATTGGTTGTCGCCAGCGATGACTAGCTGGTGGGCTGCCCGGCGGCGAGTCCGGCAAGGAATCCTTGGTACACGCCGTCGCTGAGCACGCTGATGTCGCCAGATAGCCGGTCGCGACATGCGGTATCGACGTACAGGGAGTGCACGAATAGTCGGCCCGCGCGCAATTGTTCAGAACCCGCGACATAGTTGCTTTGCTGGATCCACACGCTGTGGTCGCCGAGGTGGGCGATGCCGCTGCTGCGCACCGCG
Source organism: Mycobacterium sp. 1482292.6 (assembly GCF_001672995.1). Lineage (NCBI taxonomy): Bacteria > Bacillati > Actinomycetota > Actinomycetes > Mycobacteriales > Mycobacteriaceae > Mycobacterium > Mycobacterium sp. 1482292.6. The sequence goes on from NZ_LZKV01000193.1 coordinate 48,076, forward strand.
GCCGTCCACTGGATCGGCGGGACGGGCAGTGCCTTGACGGCGATATCGGTGGCATTCATACCGCGCAGCATCCGGTCCGCGTTGTGGAATACGTCCGAGAAGAAGGGTCGGCCGGTATAGCCGAAGACGCTTATGGTGTCGGCAGCGTCCCACTCGCCGCCGCCACGGGGTCCGGTCACGGCGATGCGCGCCCACGGCAGATTTGCATCGTCGGGCAGTGGACGCAGTTCCCAACCAGGGGGTATGCCTAATAGTTTCAGCCACTCAGGTACCTGAACCCCGGGCAGACCGACCACGTCGTCGACATACTCGTCCTCAATCAGCGTATCGACGAGCGACGGCGGAAGAGGATCTCGCATCGGCCCGGTGGATGAGACGCTCACGGCACAGCCGCCTCACCGGTCTGCCCACCGCCGGAAAGAATCGTCCATACAAGAACCCCGCCAACCATTACCCAGCCGAACACTGCTTTGCCTCCCTCACTGAGATCGTGGCCGACCTGTGGTAACCACGACGGCCCGCCGGGCGGCGGCGCCGGATGGGGCGCCGGTGACCCCGGCGCATCCGGCTGGTCCCAGCCGAACGCGGGCGGTTGTTGCACCGGGCTAACGGTGAATCCCGGCGGGGACGGGTCCTGCAACCACGGCGGGAGGTCGGCCGGATGGGGGACCTGCGTCGGTGGCAGCGTCGGCGGTGGCGGATGCCCCGAGAGCGGCGGCTGCGGCTCCGGAATTGGATGTTGATCAATGTCTGGAAGGACCGGCGGATCGTCTACAACTGGCGCCAACGGCAAGTGAACTTTGGGTCCCTTGGTTTTGCCCGGAGGGACTGCTTCGATAGTCGGCCCCCCGGAGGTGCTGTCCGGACGCAGCTTGACCTCCGTGCCATCCGGAAGTTTCATACGCGGGAACCCACCCGAATTGGGTAAGTCGCCGACGGCGCCTTTACTCAACCACTCGAAGAATTTCCGAATCTCTTCCGGTGTGTCCAACTCTCGATGTGGGTCGTTCTTGCCCGGTGGAAGTTGTTGCAAAATCTTTCGGACGTCATCCCAATTCTGTGGTGGTGGCAGGTCTTTCCATGGCGGATCCGCCCCAGGATCTGCGGGCGGCGCCGGGTCCTGCTTGAAGGTGTGGTTGTCGACGCCGTGGATCTCGGGCTTTCGCGGTGCCGTCTGCGGCGCGGAACCTTGCGGAAAGATGTCACGGATGCCCGCCACGGCCGCGGTGATCTTGCCGGCGACTTGTTGATCGAGGGCGACCAGTTGTGCGGCTCGTCGGCGAATGTCGGCGGCTAGTGCCTGCGCTTGGGCTTGTCGTGCGGCGCGTTCGGCCGCCGATCCCCCAGTGGAGCGGTCGATGACCGCCATGTCGTCATCGACGTCGAACCCTGCCGCGTTGGCGTCCAGCACCGCGTAGCGCACCCGCGACCGTGCCGCTTGAAGGTCTGAAGCGCCGCTGCGAGCCATCTTGGCCGCCGCCTGCAGTTGGTCGGCCACCCCGCTGGTAGCCAGCATGTCGGCATGGGCGGCCGTGCGCAGCGCCTCGGCGCCATTTCCGTGCCAATCCGCCGCCAACGCGTCGCGCCACGCTCGGTTAGCCACTCCATAGCTGCGCGCGCCCACCGATTCCCAGTGGTCGGCCGCCTCCGTGAGATACCCGTTGGGCCACGCCACCAGCTGAGAGAGGCTCGGGATCCCAGCACCCGCCGACATCGCTACACGCCGGTCACCCGAGGAGCCACCGAGGCTAACGCGTTCGCCGCATCGGCTTCATTGGCCACGTAGCCCGCGTCGGCCTCGCCGATGTGGGCTGCATGGGCGCCGACCCGGGCGGCCAGTGCCGCGGTGAACTCCGTGACCTCAATATGCGCGGCGTTAACTGCCGCGGCGCTGGCCTGACACGAGAAGCCGATCCATGCCGGGGGGACCTCCGTCCCAGCCAGCTCGCCGACCGACGCCGCCCATCGGGCGGCCATCGCCTGGACGCCAGCGGTATCGACACGCAGCAGCTGCATGGAAAAATTCTATTCGCGTGTGCGCGAGGCGAAAGTCACCCAGGCGATCGGTGTCCCATCGAGCTCATCGGCACAGCGCGCTAGTGCATGTGCTGGTGGATCGCTCGCGTCACTACCCCTCACTAGACTGTCCCCGTGCTCATCGGTTCACACGTCCGCAACGACGACCCGCTGGCCGCCGCGCAGGCCGACGGAGCCGACGTCGTGCAGTTCTTCCTCGGCAACCCGCAGAGCTGGAAAAAACCCAAGCCCCGCGAGGACGCCGAGGCGCTCAAAGCGTCGACCGTCCCGCTGTACGTCCATGCGCCGTACCTCATCAACGTCGCGTCGGCGAACAACCGCATCCGGATCCCGTCGCGCAAGATCCTGCAGGACACCTGCGACGCGGCCGCGCAGATCGACGCGACGGCGGTCATCGTGCATGGCGGCCACGCCGACGACGACGACATGGAAGCCGGCTTCCAGCGGTGGGTCAAAGCGCTGGACTACCTGGAATCGGACGTGCAGGTGTACCTGGAGAACACCGCCGGCGGCGACCACGCGATGGCCCGCTATTTCGACACCATCGGCCGGCTGTGGGATCACATCGGCGACAAGGGAATTGGCTTCTGCCTGGACACCTGCCACGCCTGGGCCGCCGGGGAGGCCCTGATCGACGCGGTCGACCGGATCAAGTCGCTGACCGGACGCATCGACCTGGTGCACTGCAACGACTCGAGGGACGCGGCCGGGTCGGGTGCCGACCGGCACGCCAACTTCGGCACCGGCCAGATCGACCCGCAGCTGCTCGTCGCGGTGGTCGAGGCCGCCGGCGCACCGGTGATCTGCGAAACCGCGGACGAGGGCCGCAAGGACGACATCGCCTTCCTGCGGGAGAACGTCAAGGACTAACCCGCTGTTACACCTCTTGTGCAGCTGTCGGGAAAATGTAACATTGGTGGCATGTCGGATACGCATGTCGTCACCAACCAGGTCCCGCCCCTGGAGAACCACAATCCCGCCAGTTCCGCGGTGCTCATCGAGGCCCTGATCCGCGAGGGCGGCCAGTGGGGCTTGGAGGAGGTGAACGAGGTCGGGGCGCTGTCGGCCACCCACCAGGCGCAGCGGTGGGGCGAGCTCGCCGACCGCAATCGGCCCGTCCTGCACACCCACGACCGCAACGGCCACCGCATCGACGAGGTCGAATACGACCCCGCCTACCACGAACTGATGCGCGCGGCGATCGCCCACGGCATGCACGCCGCGCCCTGGGCCGACGAGCGGCCGGGCGCGCACGTGGTCCGCGCCGCCAAGACGTCGGTGTGGACGGTCGAGCCGGGCCACGTCTGCCCGATCTCGATGACGTACGCCGTCGTTCCCGCGCTGCGCTTCAACCCCGAGCAGGCCAGGGTGTACGAGCCGTTGCTGACCAGCCGCGAATACGACCCCGAGCTCCGGCTGCCCAGCACCAAGCCGGGTATCACCGCGGGTATGTCGATGACGGAGAAACAGGGTGGCTCCGATGTGCGCGCCGGCACCACCCAGGCGATCCCCAACGCTGACGGCTCCTACCGCCTGACCGGTCACAAGTGGTTCACCTCGGCGCCGATGTGCGACATCTTTTTGGTGCTCGCGCAGGCACCGGGTGGTCTGTCGTGCTTTCTGGTGCCGCGGGTGTTGCCCGACGGCACCCGCAACCGGATGTTTTTGCAGCGGCTCAAGGACAAGCTCGGCAACCACGCCAACGCGTCCAGCGAGGTCGAATACGACGGCGCGATCGCGTGGCTGGTGGGGGAGGAAGGGCGCGGGGTGCCCACCATCATCGAGATGGTCAACCTGACCCGGCTGGACTGCACGCTGGGCAGCGCGACCAGCATGCGCACCGGTCTGACCCGCGCGATCTACCACGCTCAGCACCGAAAGGCGTTCGGCGCCTATCTGATTGACCAGCCGCTGATGCGTAACGTGTTGGCTGACCTGGCCGTGGAGGCGGAGGCGGCGACCATGGTCGCGATGCGGATGGCCGGGGCGACCGACAGGGCCGTGCGTGGCGACCAGCGCGAGGCGCTGCTGCGCCGGATCGGCCTGGCGGCCAGCAAGTACTGGGTGTGCAAGCGCTCCACCCCGCACGCCGCCGAGGCGCTGGAATGCCTGGGCGGCAACGGCTATGTCGAGGACTCCGGCATGCCGCGGCTGTACCGGGAGGCCCCGCTGATGGGCATCTGGGAGGGTTCGGGCAACGTCAGCGCGCTGGACACGTTGCGGGCCATGGCCACTCGTCCCGAATGCGTCGAGGTGCTCTTCGACGAGCTCGCCGACGGCGCGGGCCAGGACCCGCGCCTGGCCGCCCACGTCGCGCGGCTGCGCGATCAGCTGGCCGACCTGGAGACCATCGCCTACCGCGGCCGCAAGGTCGCCGAAGACATCTGCCTGGCGCTGCAGGGCTCGCTGCTGGTGCGCCACGGCCACCCCGCCGTCGCCGAGGCCTTCCTGACGACCCGGCTCGACCGACAGTGGGGTGGCGCGTTCGGCACCATGCCCGACGGGCTCGACCTCGCACCGATCCTGGAGCGGGCGCTGGTCAAGGGCTGAGCCACAATATGACCTGCGCCGGCGGCCCGACCACGCGCCGCATGAGCGGCGCCAACGAGGAGGAGTGGCGCCATTGACCCACGCGATCAGACCGGTCGACTTCGACAACCTCAAAACGATGACCTACGAGGTCACCGACCGGGTTGCCCGCATCACGTTCAACCGGCCGGACAAGGGCAACGCGATCGTCGCCGACACCCCGCTGGAGCTCTCGGCTTTGGTGGAGCGTGCCGATCTCGACCCTGACGTCCACGTCATCCTGGTGTCCGGCCGCGGTGAGGGCTTCTGCGCGGGCTTCGACCTGAGCGCCTATGCCGATCGCACCGGCTCGGCCGGCGGCACCGGCGCGTACCAGGGCACCGTGCTGGACGGAAAGACCCAGGCGGTCAACCATTTAGCGGATCAGCCGTGGGACCCGATGATCGACTACCAGATGATGAGCCGCTTCGTGCGGGGCTTCTCCAGCCTGATGCACGCCGACAAGCCGACGGTGGTCAAGATCCACGGCTACTGCGTGGCCGGCGGCACCGATATCGCACTGCACGCCGATCAGGTGATCGCCGCCGCCGACGCCAAGATCGGCTACCCGCCGACCCGGGTGTGGGGCGTTCCGGCGGCCGGCCTGTGGGCACACCGGCTCGGCGACGCCCGCGCGAAAAGGCTGTTGTTCACCGGTGATTGCATCACCGGCGCGCAGGCCGCCGAGTGGGGCTGGGCGGTCGAGGCGCCGGATCCGGCCGACCTCGACGAGCGCACCGAACGGCTGGTCGAGCGGATTGCCGCGGTGCCGGTCAACCAGCTGATCATGGTCAAGCTCGCGCTGAATTCCGCGCTGCTGCAACAGGGCGTGGCGACCAGCAGGATGGTCAGCACGGTGTTCGACGGCGTCGCCAGGCACACGCCCGAGGGCCACGCCTTCGTCGCCGATGCGGTCGAGCACGGGTTCCGCGAGGCGGTGCGGCACCGCGACGAACCCTTCGGTGACCACGGCCGACGCGCGTCCGGAGTGTAACCATGCCGGACATGACAGCGCGGTCGGTGGTGCTCAGCGTGCTACTCGGCGCGCACCCCGCCCACGCTCGGGCGAACGAATTGGTCAGGCTCACTTCCGATTTCGGCATCAAGGAGTCGACGCTGCGGGTGGCGCTGACCCGGATGGTCGGCGCAGGCGACCTGATCCGCTCCGCCGACGGCTATCGGCTCTCGGATCGATTGTTGGCCCGCCAGCGGCGCCAGGACGATGCCATCGACCCGCGGGTGCAACCCTGGACCGGGGAGTGGATCACACTCATCGTCACCAGCGTGGGCAAGGACGCCCGGACCCGCGCGGCTCTGCGAACCACCTTGCACGACAAGCGTTTCGGAGAGCTTCGCGAGGGGGTGTGGATGCGCCCCGACAACATCGACGCGGGGCTCGGCCCTGAGGTCGCGGCCCAGACGCGGGTGCTGCGGGCGCGCGACGACGACCCCGCCGAGCTGGCCGGGCAGCTGTGGGACCTGCCCGCCTGGGCGCAGACCGGGCACCGGTTGCTCGACGAAATGGCCGCGGCGCCAGACATTCCCGGCCGCTTTGTGGTCGCCGCCGCGACGGTGCGCCACCTGCTCACCGATCCGGTGCTGCCCGACGAGCTACTGCCGGCCGACTGGCCGGGCGCCCGGCTGCGGGCGGCCTACCACGACTTCGCCGCGGAGCTGCTCGAGCGGCGCGAACCACTATTTGCGGAGGCGACATGACAGATCCGGTGCGGGTCGAGCGCAACGGCCCGGTGACCACGGTGATCATCAACCGCCCGGGCGCGCGCAACGCGGTCAACGGCCCGACGGCCGCCGCGCTGTATGCGGCCTTCGAGGAGTTCGACCGCGACGACACCGCATCGGTGGCCGTGCTGTGGGGCGAGGGTGGAACCTTCTGTGCGGGGGCCGATTTGAAGGCCTTCGGCACGCCCGATGCCAACGCCGTGCACCGCACCGGCCCCGGCCCCATGGGCCCGACGCGGATGGTGCTGTCCAAACCCGTCATCGCCGCGGTGAGTGGCTACGCCGTCGCCGGGGGTCTGGAACTGGCCATCTGGTGTGACCTGCGGGTGGTCGAGGAGGACGCCGTGTTCGGCGTGTTCTGCCGGCGCTGGGGGGTGCCGCTGATCGACGGCGGCACCGTGCGGCTGCCGCGCCTGATCGGCCACAGCCGGGCGATGGACATGATCCTCACCGGCCGCGCGGTGGCCGCCGCCGAAGCCCAGGCCATCGGGTTGGCGAATCGCGTTGTCCCCAAAGGTCAATCGCGCCAGGCGGCCGAGGAATTGGCGGCTCAACTGGCGGCGCTGCCGCAGCAGTGCCTGCGCTCCGACCGGCTCTCGGCGCTACATCAGTGGGGGACAACGGAATCCGATGCGCTCGACTTCGAATTCGCCAGCATCTCCCGGGTGGCCGCGGAGGCGAACGAAGGGGCCGGGCGCTTCGCGGCGGGCGCCGGCCGGCACGGGGCGCCGGCCGGCTGACGCCTCAGCTGCCCTTGTTGATCGTGTTGCTCTGGCCGATCTTGTCGACCTTGGGGTCACCGTCTTTGTAGGTGATGGTGTTGTTCATGCCCAGCACGGTGATGCGGGTGTTGACCTTGTCGAACGTGATCTTGTTGTTGGTGCCGGTGACGGTGGCCGTCTCGCAGGTGCCCGTGACGGTCAGGGTGTTGTCCGAGCCGCCGACGTTGAGCGACTTGCCGCTGGCGCAGTCCAGCGTGGTGGTGGTGCCCATCGATCCGTAGTTGATGGTGTTGCCGATCTCGATGGACGCGGTGGTGCTGGCCCCGCTGGTTCCCGTCGTCGGCGCGGCGCTGGCACTCGTCGTCGCGCTGCTCTTCGTGGTGGTCGTCGACGGGCCCGCCGGCGGGTTGGCCGTCGAACTGCAGCCGGACAGCACCATGGCCGCGGCGGCCGGCGTCACGGCGAGCACGGCCAAGCGCTGCGAACGGTCACGCATGTAGGCGGGCATGTGTCCTCGATTCCCCTCGATTGGCGATGATGATGTGGTGGGCGCCGCTCAGCCCGGCACCTGCTGCAGCCGGTTGGTCATGCCCAGTTCGCGGCCGCGGTCCCACAGGGCGGGCTGACCGTTCTTATAGAACACCGTCTGGTTGTAGCCGTACACGGTGATGTCATGCGAAACCGAGTCGGCGATGACGGTGTTCGACGAACCCATCACCGTCACGGCGTAGCAGTTGCCCAGCGCGGTGACCGTGATGCCGGTGCCGTTGACCATCAGCGTGGCGTCGTTGCAGTCGACCGTCTGCTCGATGTCTTGCCCGATCACGTGGGTGTCGCCGTTCTTGGCCTGCGCGACGCCCGGCGGGGCGGCGGCGCCGGCGACGACGGCGATGACACAGGCGGCCAGTGACCCGGCGACAGTCGTCCACTTCACTGCGGGTCCCCTTTTTCCGACGCTGCTCGAAACGGGCAAGCATGACATTACGTGCATTTGCCTGCCCGGTGGCAGAAATTATTTTTCCCTCGCCGGGCCCCCGCATCGCCTCCGGGGAGATGAATGTCCGAACGGGCGTCAACTAGAGTCATTAGTTAACCGCATCCCGAACATGCAAGCGAAGGGCGACCGCCATGGCAGCTCCACCGGATCCGCCCCCGGCGGCCGGCGCCCAACGCGCGGGCCGGCCCGCCTCCCGTCCGGCCAAGCTCAGCCGCGACGGGATCATCGACGGCGCCCTGACGTTCCTGGACCGCGAGGGCTGGGACGCCCTGACCATCAATGCGCTGGCGATGCAGCTCGGCACCAAGGGGCCGTCGCTGTACAACCACGTCGACAGCCTGGAGGACCTGCGCCGCGCGGTGCGGATCCGCGTGATCGACGACATCATCACGATGCTCAACCGCGTCGGCGAGGGCCGCGCCCGCGACGACGCGGTGTTGGTGATGGCGGGCGCCTACCGCAGCTACGCCCACCACCATCCGGGCCGCTACTCGGCCTTCACCCGGATGCCGCTGGGCGGGGACGATCCCGAGTACACCGCCGCGACCCGCGGGGCCGCCGCCCCGGTGATCGCCGTGCTCTCGTCCTATGGTCTGGACGGCGAGGCGGCCTTCCATGCGGCGCTGGAGTTCTGGTCCGCCCTGCACGGGTTCGTTCTGCTGGAGATGACCGGTGTGATGGACGACATCGACACCGACGCGTTGTTCTCCGACATGGTGCTGCGGCTGGCGGCCGGTCTGGAACGGCGCACCGCCGCCGATGGCGCCCGCTACTAGCCGGATGCGCCCGCCGTCGCTTTGACCTGCGAGACCGGCGGCGGGTATTGTGGTCCCTCGTGCCTGGCGGCTTACGGCGCCTAACCGTAAGGAAGTGGATGCCGGGCGAATTCGCCTGTCCACGAAGCATCGGACCTCCTCCGGTGCGCAGCGCATGCGACACACCCGGACGCGGGGTGACGCGGACGGCCATAACTGCAGTACACAGACTTGAAAACGCTAGAAGTATGCCGAACACGAACACAGAAAGCCGGTAGATGCCAACCATTCAGCAGCTGGTCCGCAAGGGTCGCCGCGACAAGGTCGCCAAGGTCAAGACCGCGGCCCTGAAGGGCAGCCCGCAGCGCCGTGGCGTATGCACCCGCGTGTACACCACCACCCCGAAGAAGCCGAACTCGGCGCTTCGGAAGGTCGCCCGCGTGAAGCTGACGAGCCAGGTTGAGGTCACCGCCTACATCCCCGGCGAAGGCCACAACCTGCAGGAGCACTCGATGGTGCTGGTGCGTGGTGGTCGTGTGAAGGACCTGCCCGGTGTCCGGTACAAGATCATCCGCGGCTCGCTGGACACCCAGGGTGTCAAGAACCGCAAGCAGGCTCGTAGCCGTTACGGCGCCAAGAAGGAGAAGAGCTGATGCCGCGCAAGGGGCCCGCGCCGAAGCGTCCGTTGGTCAATGACCCGGTGTACGGGTCGCAGCTGGTGACGCAGCTGGTGAACAAAGTTCTGCTGGACGGGAAGAAATCGCTGGCCGAGCGCATTGTTTATGGTGCGCTCGAACAGGCCCGCGACAAGACTGGCACCGACCCGGTGATCACGCTCAAGCGGGCGATGGACAACGTCAAGCCCTCCCTCGAGGTGCGCAGCCGACGCGTCGGTGGCGCTACCTACCAGGTCCCGGTCGAGGTGCGTCCGGACCGCTCGGTGACGCTGGCACTGCGCTGGCTGGTGAGCTTCTCCAAGCAACGCCGCGAGAAGACCATGGTCGAGCGGCTGGCCAACGAGATCCTGGATGCCAGCAACGGCCTGGGCGCCGCCGTCAAGCGGCGCGAGGACACCCACAAGATGGCCGAGGCCAACCGCGCCTTCGCGCACTATCGCTGGTAGGCGGCGGCGTCCAACGGCAGAGCGGCCGGGCGCAAACCGACAGCGAACTAACCAAGCAATCGAAAGAGTGGGAAGACTTCTGTGGCACAGAAGGACGTGCTGACCGACCTCACGAAGGTCCGCAACATCGGCATCATGGCGCACATCGACGCCGGCAAGACGACGACGACCGAGCGCATCCTCTACTACACCGGTATCAGCTACAAGATCGGTGAGGTGCACGACGGCGCCGCCACCATGGACTGGATGGAGCAGGAGCAGGAGCGGGGCATCACCATCACCTCCGCGGCCACCACCTGCTTCTGGAACGACAACCAGATCAACATCATCGACACCCCCGGGCACGTCGACTTCACCGTCGAGGTGGAGCGCAGCCTGCGCGTGCTCGACGGTGCCGTGGCCGTCTTCGACGGCAAGGAGGGCGTCGAGCCGCAGTCCGAGCAGGTGTGGCGGCAGGCCGACAAGTACGACGTCCCGCGCATCTGCTTCGTCAACAAGATGGACAAGATCGGGGCAGACTTCTACTTCTCCGTGCGCACCATGGAGGAGCGGCTGGGCGCCAACGTCATCCCGATCCAGATCCCCGTCGGTTCCGAGGGCGACTTCGAGGGCGTCGTCGACCTGGTCGAGATGAAGGCCAAGGTGTGGAGCGCCGAGGCCAAGCTCGGTGAGAAGTACGACGTCGTCGACATCCCCGCCGACCTGGCCGAGAAGGCCGAGGAGTACCGCACCAAGCTGCTCGAGGCCGTCGCCGAGACGGACGAGGCGCTGCTGGACAAGTACCTCGGCGGTGAAGAGCTCACGATCGAGGAGATCAAGGGCGCGATCCGCAAGCTGACGATCAGCTCGGAGGCCTATCCGGTGCTGTGCGGCAGCGCGTTCAAGAACAAGGGCGTTCAGCCCATGCTGGACGCCGTCATCGACTACCTGCCGTCGCCGCTGGACGTGCCGCCCGCCGAGGGCCACGTCCCCGGCAAGGAAGAGGAGCTGATCACCCGCAAGCCGTCGACGGACGAGCCGTTCTCGGCGCTCGCGTTCAAGGTGGCCACGCACCCGTTCTTCGGCAAGCTGACCTACGTCCGGGTGTACTCGGGCAAGGTCGACTCGGGCAGCCAGGTCATCAACTCCACCAAGGGCAAGAAGGAGCGGCTGGGCAAGCTGTTCCAGATGCACTCCAACAAGGAGAACCCGGTGGAGACCGCCTCGGCCGGTCACATCTACGCGGTGATCGGGCTCAAGGACACCACGACCGGTGACACGCTGAGCGACCCGAACCAGCAGATCGTGCTGGAGTCGATGACCTTCCCCGACCCGGTCATCGAGGTGGCCATCGAGCCCAAGACGAAGAGCGACCAGGAGAAGCTGTCGCTGTCGATCCAGAAGCTCGCCGAGGAAGACCCGACCTTCAAGGTGCACCTGGACCAGGAGACCGGCCAGACCGTCATCGGCGGCATGGGCGAGCTGCACCTGGACATCCTGGTGGACCGGATGCGGCGCGAGTTCAAGGTCGAGGCCAACGTCGGCAAGCCGCAGGTGGCCTACAAGGAGACCATCAAGCGGGCCGCGCAGAACGTCGAGTTCACCCACAAGAAGCAGACGGGTGGCTCGGGTCAGTTCGCGAAGGTGATCATCAACCTCGAGCCGTTCACCGGCGAGGACGGTGCGACCTACGAGTTCGAGAACAAGGTCACCGGTGGGCGCATCCCCAGGGAGTACATCCCGTCGGTGGACGCCGGTGCGCAGGACGCCATGCAGTACGGCGTGCTGGCCGGCTACCCGCTGGTGAACCTCAAGGTCACCCTGCTCGACGGGGCGTTCCACGAGGTCGACTCCTCGGAGATGGCCTTCAAGATCGCCGGTTCCCAGGTGCTGAAAAAGGCTGCGGCGCAAGCGCAGCCGGTCATCCTGGAACCGATCATGGCCGTCGAGGTCACCACGCCCGAGGACTACATGGGCGACGTGATCGGCGACTTGAACTCCCGCCGTGGCCAGATCCAGGCCATGGAGGAGCGGAGCGGTGCGCGCGTGGTCAAGGCGCATGTGCCGCTGTCGGAGATGTTCGGCTACGTCGGCGACCTGCGGTCCAAGACCCAAGGCCGGGCGAACTACTCCATGGTCTTCGACTCCTACGCCGAAGTGCCGGCGAACGTGTCGAAGGAGATCATCGCGAAGGCGACCGGCCAGTAAACCTTCGCTCGGAGTAATCTTGCCGGGTCATGAATGCCTTGGGCGCGGCACAACTGAAAACACCAACACTGCTTTAACAAGCACCAACTAGTCCAGGAGGACACAGAAGTGGCGAAGGCGAAGTTCGAGCGGACGAAGCCGCACGTCAACATCGGGACCATTGGTCACGTTGACCACGGCAAGACCACGCTGACCGCGGCTATCACCAAGGTTCTGCATGACAAGTACCCCAACCTGAACGAGTCGCGCGCATTCGACCAGATCGACAACGCGCCCGAAGAGCGTCAGCGCGGTATCACGATCAACATCTCCCACGTGGAGTACCAGACCGAGAAGCGTCACTACGCCCACGTCGACGCCCCGGGTCACGCCGACTACATCAAGAACATGATCACCGGTGCGGCCCAGATGGACGGCGCGATCCTGGTGGTCGCCGCCACCGACGGCCCGATGCCGCAGACCCGTGAGCACGTGCTGCTCGCGCGTCAGGTCGGCGTGCCCTACATCCTGGTCGCGCTGAACAAGGCCGACATGGTCGACGACGAGGAGCTGCTCGAGCTCGTCGAGATGGAGGTCCGCGAACTGCTGGCCGCCCAGGAGTTCGACGAGGACGCCCCGGTCGTGCGGGTCTCGGCGCTCAAGGCGCTCGAGGGCGACGCCAAGTGGGTCGAGTCGGTCGAGCAGCTGATGGAGGCCGTCGACGAGTCCATCCCGGACCCGGTCCGCGAGACGGAGAAGCCGTTCCTGATGCCCGTCGAGGACGTCTTCACCATCACCGGTCGTGGCACCGTGGTCACCGGTCGTGTCGAGCGCGGCATCATCAACGTCAACGAAGAGGTCGAGATCGTCGGCATCAAGCCGACCAGCACCAAGACCACCGTCACCGGCGTGGAGATGTTCCGCAAGCTGCTCGACCAGGGGCAGGCCGGCGACAACGTCGGGCTGTTGCTGCGTGGTATCAAGCGTGAGGACGTCGAGCGCGGTCAGGTCGTGACCAAGCCCGGCACCACCACCCCGCACACCGAGTTCGAGGGTCAGGTCTACATCCTGTCCAAGGACGAGGGCGGCCGGCACACGCCGTTCTTCAACAACTACCGTCCGCAGTTCTACTTCCGCACCACCGACGTGACCGGTGTGGTGACGCTGCCGGAGGGCACCGAAATGGTGATGCCCGGTGACAACACCAACATCTCGGTGAAGCTGATCCAGCCCGTCGCCATGGACGACGGTCTGCGGTTCGCGATCCGTGAGGGTGGCCGCACCGTCGGCGCCGGCCGGGTCGTCAAGATCATCAAGTAGTTCGAACCACCGCAAAGCCCGGATCGCCGACTCGGCGATCCGGGCTTTGTGCATCTCCGGCGATGTCGGGCCCGGCCAGCGCGGGAGAAATCATGCGGCGAGGCGGCCGGCTGGTTTAGCATTTGCTCATAATTCTCCTGACTGTCGGGCGGGTGAGGTGCCGATGTCATACGTTCAAGCGACTCCCGAATTCGTGGCGGCGGCCGCGGGGGATCTGGCCCGGATCGGGTCGACGATCACCTCCGCCAACACCGCCGCGCTGGGGCCCACCTCGAGCGTGCTGGCCCCCGGCGCCGACGAGGTGTCGGCCAGCATCGCCGCACTGTTCGATGCGCACTCCCAGGTCTATCAGGCGCTGAGCGCCCAGGCCGCCGCGTTCCACAGCCAGTTCGTGCAGCTGATGAACGGCGGTGCGGCGCAGTACGCCTTCGCCGAGGCCGCCAACACGACGCCCCTGCAGACTGCGGCGGGCCCGGCGTCGATGGCCGCGCAGGTCCCCGCGGTGAGCGCCGGCGCCGTGGGCACCTCCGCGCCGACCGCGCCCGCGGGACCCCTGGCGGCGGCGGTGGCGCCGGCCGCGGCGGCGGCCACCCCGGCACCGGCCGGCACGCCGGTCGCGGCGGCCCCGGCGGGATCGGCCACGCTGGCCTCGGCCACCACGCCCGCCGGCGCGGCGCGGGTGGCGACCCCGGCCTACGCTCCGGCGACGTCGCCGGCCACCGTCCAGCCGGCGGCATCGGCGGCCACCCCGGTCGCCAACCCCGCCGCGTCCATGCAGACCGCGGCGCCGCCGCAGGCCACTCCGGCCTCCACCATGCCGGTCTCGGCGCGGACCGCGCCGCACGCCCCGGCGCCCGCGCAGCCGGCGCACCCCGCGCAGCAGGCGACGCCGCCGGTGCGGCGGGTGCCGATCGTGCCGCCCGAACCGGTGTAGGCGGCCGGAAGCGGTTTGCGCGTATCGCCGTCACCGTGGCACCGGCAGCGCTAATCTGACACGGATTCCCCAGTAAGCCGAGGAGGGGCCTGTGTTAGCGCGCTACCTGAAGGCACAGTTGATAGTTTTGCTGTGCGGTGGACTGGTCGGGCCGATCTTCTTGGTCGTGTACTTCACCCTCGGGCTCGACAACCTGCTGCAGTGGATGTTCTACGTCGGCCTGCTCATCACCGTGGCCGACGTGTTGGTCGCACTCGCGTTGGCGAATTACGGGGCCAAGTCGTCGGCCAAGGTGGCCGCGCTCGAGCAGAACGGGGTGCTGGCGCTCGCCCAGATCACCGGGATCACCGAGACGGGCACGTGGGTCAACAACCAGCAGGTCGTCAAGGTGCACCTGCACATCGCCGGACCCGGGCTGGTGCCGTTCGACAGCGAGGACCGGGTGATCGCCAGCGTGACCCGGCTCGGCAACCTCAACGCCCGCAAGGTGGTGGTCCTGGTGAACCCCACCACCAGCGAATACCGGATCGACTGGGAGCGAAGCGCTTTGGTCAACGGGTTGGTGCCCGCGCAGTTCACGGTCGCCGAAGACAACACGACCTACGACCTCAGCGGGCAGGCCGGTCCGCTGATGGAGATCCTGCAGATCCTCAAGGCCAACAACGTCGCACTGAACCAGACGGTCGACATCCGGTCTAACCCGGCATTGCGCGCCCAGATCCAGGCGGTGGTGCGCCGCGCGGTGCACCAACAGGCGCCGGCCGCCCAACCGGCGCCGGCTGCGGCGGCGCCCGCGGCGGCAGCCGTCGTCACCCCTCCCGAGCCGACGATCGCCGCGCGGCTACAAGAGCTCAAGGAGCTGCACGCCAGTGGGGCGTTGACCGACGCCGAATACACCAGCCGGCGCGCCGCGATCATCTCCGAAATCTAGGAGCCCCGCCCGGCTCGGCCGGGTGAATTAGAACACGTTTCAGTTGCGCTGCTAGCCTGGCTTGGTCTATCGGCGGTCGAAGGGATTACGCGTGGCTGGACAGGGCGGATCACTGCAGGGGCGGGTCGCATTCATCACCGGGGCCGCCCGCGGGCAGGGGCGCTCGCACGCGGTGCGGCTGGCCCGCGAGGGCGCCGACATCATCGCGCTGGACATCTGCGCTCCGGCGTCGGCCAGCGTGACGTACACCCCGGCCACCCGCGAGGACCTCGACGAGACGGCCCGCCTGGTGGAGAACGAGGGACGCAAGATCCTCACCCGCGAGGTCGACGTCCGCGACGACGCCGCGCTGCGGGACCTGGTGGCCGACGGCATCGAGCAGTTCGGCCGGCTCGACATCGTGGTGGCCAACGCCGGGGTGCTGAGCTGGGGCCGCGTGTGGGAGCTCACCGACGAGCAGTGGGACACGGTCATCGGCGTCAACCTGACCGGCACCTGGCGCACGCTGCGCGCCACCGTTCCCGCCATGATCGAGGCGGGCAACGGCGGCTCCATCGTGGTGGTCAGCTCGTCGGCGGGAATCAAGGCCACCCCGGGCAACGGCCACTATTCGGCCAGCAAACACGGGCTCACCGCGCTGACCAACACCCTGGCCATCGAGCTCGGTGAATTCGGCATCCGGGTCAACTCCATCCACCCGTACTCCGTGGACACCCCGATGATCGAACCCGAAGCGATGATGGAGATTTTCGCCAGGCATCCCAGCTTCGTGCACAGCTTCCCGCCAATGCCGGTGCAGCCCAACGGCTTCATGACGGCCGACGAAGTGGCCGACGTGGTGGCCTGGCTTGCCGGCGACGGCTCGGGCACCCTCACCGGCACCCAGATCCCGGTGGATAAGGGTGCCCTAAAGTACTGAGCGGCCAGCGTGCTAAGAACTCCACGTGAGTAGTGACGACAGCGCCACCAACGGAATCGTGATCGTCGGCGGTGGATTGGCCGCCGCCCGCACCGCCGAGCAGCTGCGGCGCTCGGAGTATTCCGGACCCATCACGATCGTCAGCGACGAGGTGCACCTGCCCTACGACCGCCCGCCGTTGTCCAAAGAGGTGCTGCGTAAAGAGGTCGACGCCACCGAGCTCAAGCCACGTGAGTGGTACGACGAGAACGACATCACCCTGCGACTGGGCTCGGCCGCGACGGGTCTGGACACCGCGGCGCAGACGGTGACTCTCGCCGACGGAACGTCGCTTCGCTACGACGAACTCGTCATCGCGACGGGCCTGGTGCCCCGGCGCATTCCGGCGATCCCGGATCTCGAGGGCATCCGCGTGCTGCGGTCCTTCGACGAAAGCCTGGCGCTGCGCGAGCACGCGTCGGCCGCGCAGCGCGCCGTCGTCATCGGCGCCGGCTTCATCGGCTGCGAGGTGGCGGCCAGCCTGCGCAGCCTGGGCGTGGACGTGGTGCTGGTGGAACCGCAGCCGACCCCGCTGGCCGCGGTCCTCGGCGAGCAGATCGGCGAGTTGGTGGCCCGGCTGCACCGCGCCGAAGGTGTCGACGTTCGCCTCGGCGTCGGGGTCGCCGAGGTGCGTGGTGACTCCCGCGTCGAGTCGGTGGTGCTCAGCGACGGCACCGAGTTGCCGGCCGACATCGTGGTGGTCGGCATCGGGTCACGCCCGGCGACCGATTGGCTCGAGGGCAGCGGAGTCGAAGTCGACAACGGCGTCGTCTGCGACGAGGCCGGACGCACCAGCGCACCGAATGTGTGGGCGCTCGGTGACGTTGCATCGTGGCGCGACGCGACGGGACACCAAGGGCGCGTTGAGCATTGGAGCAACGTCGCCGATCAGGCCCGGGCCGTCGTGCCCGCGATGCTGGGCCAGGATGTGCCGCCGGTGGTGGTCGTCCCCTACTTCTGGAGCGACCAGTACGACGTCAAGATCCAGTGCCTGGGCGAGCCGGAGGCCGGTGACATCGTCCACATCGTCGAGGACGACGGCCGCAAGTTCCTCGCCTACTACGAACGCGACGGGGCCCTGGTCGGGGTGGTCGGCGGCGGGATGCCCGGCAAGGTCATGAAGGTCCGCGCCAAGATCGCGGCGGCCGTGCCGATCGCCGAAATACTAGGCTGAGCCGCCGCTAGCACGACCGCGGCCGCGCGCTGCACGACCCGATGACGTTCATGGGGACCTGAGCCAGTCCACCGGCGGTCCGTGCGGATGGCATTCGCCCAGCAGCCGCGGATCGCCGCCGGGCCAGACGCGGGCGCGCACCACGAATTGGATCGGTGCGCCCGGGCCGGCGCGGGTGGGCTCCATCGTGAGGTGGGCGAACGGTGCGCGCGCGTCGGCCTGCGCGGCCAGCGCGTCGACGTGGGCGCGCACCGCTGTGCGTTCCTCGGCGGACAGGTATTGCCAGGTGATGGAATGCCACAAGACGGTCAGCGCGCCGTCGGCCGGCGTCAGGCCGGCGACGGCGTCGGCGGCCGTTCTTCGCTCGAGCGCCGCCGGGACCCGGCGGGCCACCTCGATGGCGCCGCGCAGCCGGGCCAGCCGGGCGTCCTGGTCGGGCCACACGTAGCTCAGCACCGTCATCTCCCCGTCGGTGGTCCCGACGTCGATGGGCGCGATGTCATACCCGTGGCGCGCCACGATCGAGAGGTCGCGGGGGGGCGGCAGCGCGCCGCGCCACGCATCGTCGATCGTCACCGGTGAGCCGGCCGGTCCCCACTGGCCACCGGCGAAGCGGTAGCGGTAGTGATCGGCACGCAGGTTCAGCCCCGCGCTCGACCCGATCTCGAAAAGCCTTATCGGTAAGCCGAATTCATTGATGCACAGCAGTCCGCCGATCAGTGCCGCGGATCTGCCCACCTCGTTGGTTTGCGGCGGCTGGCCCAGCGACGCGCGCAGCACCTCGACGTGGCCGGCCGCGGTATCCAGGATTTCCGGCCACGCGCGGCCGGCATCCCACCCGCCGCCGGTGCTGGGGTAGAAGCGGCGCAACCGCGCCGCCCGGCCGTCGAGCACCAGCCGGTGTAACCCGCCGAGCAACCGCAGCGGCACCGCGTCGCGCGACGGGGCATCCTCGCGCCCGGACAGGACGGTCGCGAACACGCCGCCGGCTTCCACGTCGCCGGCCACGAGTTCGAACAGATCGCCATACATCTTCGAGCCCGACGACGCGCAGAATTTGCCCTGTGCCCGCAAGGTGTGGATCAGGTGCTCGGCCGTCACCTGTCCAGCCCGTCCAGCCCGGTGCCGACGGCGTCGAAGGCGTTGCCGAGGGCAACCGGCAGCGGGACGGACTCATCGCTCAGCCAGTGTTCGTAGGCCGACAGTGCGACGCCGAGCATGGTCCAGGCGACGGTCTGGGGCAGCAGGTCGGTGGTCTTGCAGTCCAGGCGGCGGGCCACGAACCCCGCGATCACCTCGCGCCAGCCCGCGTACATCGTCATCGAATACGCTTGCAGCTCAGCGGTTTGCAGGATCACCCGCATGCGCTGGCGATGCCGGGCGGTCTCGGATTCGTCAAAGGTGTTGAATGCCAACAGGGCAGCGCGCAGCGCATCGCCCAGGCGCACGCCGGAATCGACGTTGTCGAGCAGATCACGCAGGTGGGCAAGGTGATTGTCGAAGTCTCCCCAGGGGATGGCGTTCTTGGACGCGTAGTAGCGAAACAGCGTCCGGCGCGAGATGCCGGCGGCCTGGGCCACGTCGTCGACGCTCACGTCGGCGAAGCCGCGCGCGCTGAACATGTCGATGGCGACGTCGGTGATGTGGTGCGGGGTGGTCGAGCGGCGCCTGCCCACCCGCTGCTGCGGCATCATCGGACCCCGCCCTTCCATTTCGGCACTCGATGCCATATTCTGACGGCGAGTGTGACTCAGATCCCATCGTTGTCAAGACCGCACGAAAGGCAAGGCCCCGTGGACCACGAGACCGAAACTGACACCCAGCTCGTCACCGAGACCCTGGTCGAAGAGGTATCGATCGACGGCATGTGCGGGGTCTACTGACCGTGCCCCTGCCCGCGCAGGCCCGGACGGCGACCTCGTTCGATCCTGATCGCGGCTGGCGACTGCACCCGCAGGTGGCGGTTCGACCGGAACCGTTCGGCGCGCTGCTCTACCACTTCGGTACCCGCAAGCTGTCGTTTCTGAAGAACCGCACCATCCTCACGGTGGTGCAGTCGCTGGCCGACCATCCCGACATCCGGTCCGCCTGCCGCGCGGCGGGCGTCCAGGACGCCGCGCAGGCGCCCTACCTGCATGCGCTCGGTGTGCTCGTCGATTCCAACATGCTGGTGCCCCTGGAGGACAACCAATGACAACAGCGGCCCCTGTGCCCCGCCTCATCGAGCAGTTCGAGCACGGGCTCGACGCACCCATCTGCCTCACCTGGGAGCTGACGTACGCCTGCAACCTGGCCTGCGTGCACTGCCTGTCCTCGTCGGGCAAGCGGGACCCGCGGGAGCTGTCCACCCGTCAGTGCATGGACATCATCGATGAGCTGGAACGCATGCAGGTGTTCTACGTCAACATCGGCGGCGGGGAACCGACTGTGCGCCCGGACTTTTGGGAGCTGGTCGACTATGCGACCGAGCACCACGTCGGGGTCAAGTTCTCCACCAACGGCGTGCGGATCACCCCCGAGGTCGCCGCGCGGCTGGCGGCCAGCGACTACGTCGACGTCCAGATCTCGCTGGACGGCGCCACCGCCGAGGTCAACGACGCCGTGCGGGGAGCCGGGTCGTTCGACATGGCGGTGCGGGCGCTGCAGAACCTTGCCGACGCCGGCTTCTCCGACGCCAAGATCTCCGTGGTCGTCACCCGGCACAACGTCGACCAGCTCGACGAATTCGCCGCGCTGGCAAGCCGTTACGGTGCCACACTGCGGATCACCCGGCTGCGCCCGTCCGGACGCGGCGCCGACGTCTGGGAAGAGCTGCACCCCACCGCCGACCAGCAGGTCCAGCTGTATGACTGGCTGGTCGCCAAGGGTGAGCGGGTGCTCACCGGCGACTCCTTCTTCCACCTGGCCCCACTCGGCCAATCCGGCGCCCTGGCCGGGCTGAACATGTGCGGGGCCGGCCGCGTCGTGTGCCTGATCGACCCGGTCGGCGATGTGTATGCCTGCCCGTTCGCCATCCACGACCGCTTCCTGGCCGGAAACGTGTTGTCCGATGGGGGTTTTGACAACGTCTGGAAGAGCGCCCCGCTGTTCCGCGAGCTGCGCGAGCCCCAGTCGGCCGGCGCCTGCGGCAGCTGCGGCCACTACGACAGCTGCCGGGGCGGATGCATGGCCGCCAAGTTCTTCACCGGGCTGCCGCTGGACGGCCCGGACCCCGAATGCGTCCAGGGGCACAGCGCGTCGGCGTTGGCGCACGAGCGTGAGACGCCGCGCCCCCGGGCCGATCACTCCCGCGGGAAGCGCATCCGCCAACCGGTGCCGCTGACCCTGTCGCTGCGGCCGCCGGCCATCACGCCGGTGGCGCCGCCCGCCCGCATGTGTAACGAAAGTCCGGTGTAACGATGCCCGACGCATGGTTCGAAACCGTCGCCATCGCGCAGCAGCGCGCCAAGCGCCGGTTGCCGAAATCGGCGTACTCGTCGCTGATTTCGGCCAGCGAAAAGGGAGTCACGGTCTCCGACAACGTGGCAGCCTTCAGCGAACTCGGATTCGCGCCGCACGTCATCGGCGCGCAGGAGAAGCGCGACCTGTCGACCAGCGTTATGGGGCAAGACATTTCGCTGCCGGTGCTGATCTCGCCGACCGGCGTGCAGGCGGTCCACCCCGACGGCGAGGTCGCCGTGGCGCGGGCCGCCGCCGCCCGCGGCACCGCCATGGGGCTGTCCTCGTTCGCCAGCAAGCCGATCGAAGAGGTCATCGCGGCGAACCCGAAGGTGTTCTTCCAGGTGTACTGGCTGGGTGATCGCGACGCGATCGCCGCTCGGGTTGAGCGCGCCCGGGCGGCCGGCGCCGTCGGCCTGATCGTCACGACCGACTGGAGCTTCTCGCACGGCCGGGACTGGGGCAGCCCGTCCATCCCGGAGAAGATGGACTTCAAGACCATCGTCAAGATGAGCCCGGAGGTCGTCACCAAGCCGCGGTGGTTGCTGCAGTGGGCGAAGACCATGCGGCCCCCGGAGCTGCGGGTGCCCAACCAGGGCCGCCGCGGCGAGCCCGGCCCCCCGTTCTTCCAGGCCTACGGGGAATGGATGGGTACGCCGCCGCCGACCTGGGAGGACATCGCCTGGCTCCGCGAGCTGTGGGGCGGGCCCTTCATGCTCAAGGGCGTGATGCGCGTCGACGACGCCAAAAGGGCCGTGGACGCGGGGGTTTCGGCCATTTCGGTGTCGAACCACGGCGGCAACAATCTGGACGGCACCCCGGCCTCGATTCGCGCCCTGCCCGCGGTGGCCGCGGCTGTCGGCGACCAGATCGAGGTGGTTCTCGACGGCGGCATCCGGCGCGGCAGCGACGTCGTCAAGGCGGTGGCGCTGGGGGCGCGCGCGGTGATGATCGGCCGGGCCTACCTGTGGGGGCTGGCCGCGGCCGGGCAACCGGGGGTGGAGAACGTGCTCGACATCCTGCGCGGTGGCATCGACTCGGCGCTGATGGGTCTGGGCCTGTCCTCGGTGCACGACCTCGGGCCGGACCACATCCTGGTCCCACCCGGGTTCACCCGGGCGCTGGGCGTGCCCTCGGGCGGCGGGGCTTAGCGGAAGCCCGGTTATCCAAGTCGGACATACCCGGATTAAGTGACGCTTGCGCAAATCGTGATACGGGCGGGGTAACCGTGACGGACGAGCCCACGATTCGAACGCCCGATGAACGACCGAAGAAAAAAAGTCATTTTGAGGCTTCAACAATCGGTGCACGCCAGGTGAATTCGTCCTACCATCACCGAGTGCCCGTACTCGGCGACTTGGGAACCGCGACGTCGAGCCAGCTATCAGACAAGGCGGCCTCGGTACTGGTTCCGCTGGGGTCGACCGAACAACACGGTCCCCACCTGCCGCTGGACACCGACACCCGGATCGCAACGGCGGTCGCCCGCGGCACTCGAGGCCGTCTCGGCCACGAGTGGCTGGTGGCGCCGGCCCTGGCCTACGGAGCCAGCGGCGAGCACCAGAGCTTCGCCGGAACGATCTCGCTGGGCACCGAGGCCTTGACCACCCTGCTGGTCGAGTACGGCAGGTCAGCGGCCGGATGGGCCCGGCGGATCGTGTTCGTCAACGGCCACGGCGGCAATGTCACCGCGCTGCGCAGCGCGGTGGCCCTGTTGCGCACCGAGGGCCGCGACGCCGGCTGGTGCCCCTGCCTGACCATCGGCGGCGACGCCCACGCCGGCCATACCGAAACATCGGTGCTGCTGCACATCTCGCCGGCCGATGTCCGGGCCGATCGGCGGGTGGCCGGCAACACCGCGCCCCTGCCCGAGTTGCTCGGGTCGATGCGCCGCGGGGGAGTGGCGGCGGTCAGCCCGGTCGGCGTGCTGGGCGACCCGACCACCGCCACCGCCGCCGAGGGTGAGCGGATCCTCGCCGAGATGGTCGACGGCTGTGTCCGCCGAGTCGCCCGATGGCGGCCGGGGCCCGACGGGATGCTCGGGTGACCGCCCCCCGACTGCCCAACGGGTTCGCCGTCCAGGTCGATCGCCGGGTGCGGGTGCTCGGCGACGGCTCGGCGCTGCTCGGCGGGTCGCCCACCCGCCTGCTCAAGCTCGCGCCCGCCGCCCAGGACATGCTCTCCGATGGCCGGCTGAAGGTGCGCGACGAGCTGTCCGCCCAGCTGGCCCGCACCCTGCTGGACGCGACGGTGGCGCATCCCCGCCCCGCGGGCGGCCCGTCGCACCATGACGTCACGGTGGTAATTCCGGTGCGCGACAACCTATCTGGGGTGCGGCGCCTGGTCAGTTCACTGCGCGGCCTGCGCGTCGTCGTGGTGGACGACGGCTCGTTTCCCCCGATCGTCCCGGACGACTTCGTCGGCGCGCACTGCGACATCGAGGTGTTGCGACACGACCGCAGCAAGGGTCCGGCGGCGGCCCGCAACACCGGCCTGCGGGCGTGCCGGACGGACTTCGTCGCCTTCTTGGACTCCGACGTCGCCCCCCGCCGGGGCTGGCTGGAGGCCCTGCTCGGTCACTTCTGCGATCCCACGGTCGGCCTGGTCGCGCCCCGCATCGTCGGCCTCTCGCACAGCGAGAACGTGGTGGCGCGCTACGAGGCGGTGCACTCGTCGCTCGACCTCGGTGAGCGCGAGGCGCCGGTGCTGCCGCACAGCACGGTGTCCTACGTGCCCAGCGCGGCGATCATCTGCCGGTGCTCGGCGATCCGGGAGGTCGGCGGGTTCGACGAGACCCTGCAGTCCGGTGAGGACGTCGATCTGTGCTGGCGGCTCATCGAGGCGGGCGCCCGGCTGCGCTACGAACCGATCGCCCTGGTCGCCCACGACCACCGCACCGAATTGCGGGATTGGCTGGCGCGCAAGGCCTTTTACGGCGGCTCGGCGGCCCCGTTGTCGGTCCGCCACCCGGACAAGACGGCGCCGGTGGTGATTTCCGGGTGGGCGCTGATGACGTGGATCCTGATGGCATTCGGGTCCACCCTGTCGCGGCTGGCGTCCCTCCTGCTCGCCGTCCTGACCGGTCGCCGGATCGCGCGCGCGATGCGCACCGCCGAGACGTCGATGACCGACGTCGCGATGATCGCGGGCCGCGGGCTGTGGTCGGCGGCGCTGCAGCTGGCGTCGGCGCTGTGCCGGCACTACTGGCCGCTGGCGTTGGTGGCCGCCACCATGTCGCGTCACTTCAGGCGGGTGGTGCTGGTCGCGGCGGTCATGGACGGGGTGGTCGACTGGCTTCGCCGCCGCGACGCCATCGGTGACGAGGTCGAACCGATCGGGCTGCCCACCTACCTGTTGCTCAAGCGCGTCGACGACCTGGCATACGGGCTCGGGTTGTGGTGGGGCGTGCTGCGGGAACGCAACGTGCGCGCCCTGAAGCCTCAGATCCGAAATTAATCACACCTTGACCCGCCCTTGAGTAAGGCTGCCTCGCACAGCGATGTGCTGATCGTCGGCGCCGGGAGCGCAGGATCGGTTGTTGCGGAACGCCTTTCCGCCGATCCGCAATGTTCGGTGCATGTCCTCGAGGCGGGCCCCGCGCTCGACGATCCGGGACTTCTCGCCCAGACCGCGAACGGGTTGCAGTTGCCGATAGGTGTCGGCAGCCCGCTGGTCCGGCGCTACCAGACCCGGCTCACCGACGAACCCGCCCGCCAGCATCCCATCGTGCGCGGTGCGACCGTGGGCGGATCGGGCGCGATCAACGGCGGCTACTTCTGCCGGGGGCTACCGCGCGACTTCGATCGCATGGCCATCCCGGGCTGGGGATGGCCCGACGTGCTGGACAGTTTCCGCGCCATCGAGACCGACCTGGACTTCGACGGACCCGCCCACGGGCGCAGCGGCCCGATCCGGGTGCGCCGCACCCACGACATGACCGGGACCACCGAGCGTTTCATCGGTGCCGCCCAGCGCGCCGGGTTCGGCTGGGTCGACGATCTCAATGACGCTGCAGCAGAACCGGTCTCGGGGATCGGCGCCGTGCCGCTCAACATCGTTGACGGCGTGCGGCGGGGGTCCGGCGCGGGATATCTGATCCCGGCGTTGCGCCGGCCGAACCTGACCGTGCAAGCGCAGACCCGGGCGGCCCGCCTGCGTTTTGCCGGCACCGCCGCGGTGGGCGTGGATGCGATCGGCCCGCAGGGACGGGTGACCTATACCGCCGACCGGGTGGTGTTGTGCGCCGGCGCGATCGAAACGGCCCACCTGCTGATGCTCTCGGGCATCGGCGACGAGGCCATGCTGACCGCCGCCGGGGTGCCGGTGCTGGCGCCGCTGCCGGTGGGGACGTCGTTCAGCGATCACGCCGAATGGGTGCTGCCCACGGATTGGACGGTGGCGCCCGGACGGCCGGTGCTCGAGGTGGTGCTGTGCACCGCCGACGATCTCGAGATCCGGCCGTACACGGGTGGATTCGTGGCGATGACCGGTGACGGCACCGCCGGGCACGCCGACTGGCCACACATCGGGGTGGCGCTGATGCAACCACGCGCGCGTGGGCGCATGACGCTGGTCTCGGCCGATCCGGATGTGTCGCCGCGAATCGAACACCGCTACGACAGTGAGCCCGACGACGTCGCGGCGCTGCGCCGGGGCAGCGAACTGGCCCGCGAATTGGCCGGTGGCACGGTCGACGCGGCGGCGGCCGTCTGGTCGACCTCGCAACATCTCTGCGGGACCGCGCCGATGGGTGCCGACGGCGACCCGCGCGCGGTCGTAGACCCGCGGTGCCGGGTCCTCGGCATCGACAACCTGTGGGTGATCGACGGCTCGGTCCTGCCGGCGATCACCAGCCGCGGGCCGCACGCCACGATCGTGATGATCGGGCACCGGGCCGCGCAGTTCGTACGGTGAACGCGGACAAATGGGCGGGCCGCGACGCGGTAGCCGAGATACTCGGCCGCCGCGGCGGCCCGCCCGACGAGGCGGCGAACATCATGCGGTCCACGTAGATGGCCACGACAAGTGGCTGTGCGCGCGCAGGTGTGCGTCGCGCGAACAATGCGTCGCAATATTCGTGGACGGCACGACCGCCATCTCATGCTTCGATAGCCCGTGCTTGATCTGTTGTCAGTCACCTCCTCTCGCCTCGACTGCGAAAGACGTTGGCACTACGGAGGAGAACGCTGCCGCGCCCACACCAGGGAGACGGGCCATCGGCCGTCGGTGGCACGCGGGCGCGTCGAGCGGATGACCCGCGTCGGCGCGAGGGAGACCAGGGTGGTCGCGCCGCGCCGGCCACGCCGCGCCGCGGGCAACTCGCAGTTGGGGTATCGAACCGGCACGCTCGGTCGCCGCAGGCGCATCCACTCGGCCTCCACGATCGCCGCCGCCTCACGGATCGCCGCGCATGCCGGCTCGACCACGCTCGTAACGCCCATCAACACCACATCCACCTCGGGAATACAGAGATGACTTGTAACTGTCGATATACATCTCTGATACCAGAAACGGCGGGCGCTTGCAAGCTTTCGCCACGGCGTCTTTGTGCATTGAATCGGCTGTCGGACAACGGCATTGACGGTGGCCGCCGGCGCGCTCAGTGACGCGACAGCAGCCGCCGCACCGGTCGCAGCTGGCGGCCGTGGCGGCCGGGAGCCCACACCCCGATCGCCACGGCGGCGAGGGCGACGATCGCGGCCATCGCGATGGTGGAGGCGTGCAGGGCCGCGAGGAACGCGGACTTGCTGATATCGGCCAGCTGGCGTCCCTGCGGTCCGAGCCGGGCGGCGATCTCGACCGCCTTGGCCAGCGAGTCGGTGGCCTGACCCCGCACCGGTGCGGGAAAGTCCGACAGCCTGGGCGCGAGCTCGTGCGAGTAGCGACCGGCCAGGATGGAACCGGCTACCGCGATGCCCAGCGCGCCGCCCATCTCGCGTGAGGTGTCGTTCACCGCGGAGGCGACGCCCTGCTTCTCGTCGGGAACCGCACCCATGATCGCCGACGTCGTCGGCGCCGTGCAGATTCCGATGCCGGTGGCGAGAATGAGTGTGGGCCAGGCGAACTCGAGGTAGGTGGAGTGCAGGTCCAGCCAGTACATGCACCCGAACCCCACCGCCATCAGCAGGGTGCCGGCGAACAACACCAGCCGCAGGCCCAGCTTGGGCACATACCAGAACGACAGGGCCGAGAAGATGCCCAGCGGCACCATGAACGGCCCGAAGGCCGCCGCGGTCGCCAACGCGGAGTAGCCCATGATCTGCTGCACGTATTGCATGCCGATATAGAAGAACCCGAAGGTGGCGCCGAACAGGATGACGATCGCGGTCACCCCGGTGGCGAAATTCGGGTCGGCGAACAACCGGACATCCAGCAGCGGTTGCCGGCCCCGCGCCGCCAGGCGCAACTCGAGCGCGCCGAACGCCGCGGCCATGACCGCGCCGACCGCCAGCCCGCCCCACACCAGTGGGTCGCTCCACCCGCGCCCCGGCGCTTCCAGGATGGCGGCCACGGCGACGGCGACCGCCGCGCCGATCAGGACCGCGCCCGGCGCATCGACCCGAGGAGCGCCCGCGTCGCGTGACGACGCCACGGTGCAGGCCAGCGCGAAAATCAGCAGGCCGGCGATGCCCAGCGACCAGAAGATGGCGTGCCAGTCCCAAAACCGAAGCAGCAGGCCGGAACCGAGCATGCCCAACACGCCGCCGGAACCGGCCGTCCCCGCCCAGATCCCAACGGCCTTGGTGCGCTCGTCTTTTGGATAGGCCACCGTCAGCAGCGACAGCGTCGCGGGCATGACGAACGCGGCACCGATCCCGGCCACCGCCCGCCCCGCGATGATCTGGGACGGGTTGTGCAGCAGCGCCGGCGCCACCGAGCCGATCGAGAACACCAGCAGTCCGGTCAGCAGCGCGCCGCGCCGTCCGTAGCGGTCACCGATCGCGCCGGCCGGCAGCAGCAGGCAGGCCAACGCCACGGTGTAGCCGTCGACGACCCAGTTCAACTGTGAGGCGGTGGCCGACGTGGCGACCGCCAGGTCGCCGAGCGCGGTGTTCAGGGCCGTCATCGACGCCACCACCAGGGCCACCCCCATGCAGGCGACGGCCAGCGTCCAGTTTCGGGCCCGGAAGCTATCGCCGATGCCGATCCCGTCAGTACGCTGGTCATTCCGGACGAGGGTTTCGACCATGCGGTGCGCCTCCTTGGGACCGTGTGACGTTTCGAGACCAATAGTCTTGTAGGTAGACCGATAGTCTTGTTTTCAAACGGGAGGTGGGCGCAATTACCACCGAGACGTCCGACCCGCGCCCGGCACGGTCGCGGGCCAGGCTGCTGGAAGCCGCCGTCACGCTGCTGCGCGCGGGGGGTCCCAGTGCGGTGACGGTCGACGCGGTCACCCGCACCGCCAACGTCGCCCGGGCAACCCTGTATCGCCACTTCCCGAGCGGAAACGACTTACTGGCAGCGGCTTTCAACAGCCTGATACCGGCGTCGCCCACCCCGCCGGCCGAGGGCTCGCTGCGCGACCGGCTGGTCGCGGTGGTGCTGGCCCAGGCCGAGGCCGTGGCCCTGGCCCCGACCGTGATGACCGCCATGTCCTGGCTGGCGCTGGGCCGCGACCTGGAAGGCATGCCCGAGCCGCGGCGCAGCCACAACGCCGACAGCGCGGCCATCACCACCCTGCGCGAGCGCATCGCCCAGCAGTACGCGGAGCCCTTCGACGCCATCTTCGACAGCCCGGAGGCCGCCGAGCTGGGGGAGGTGGACCGGTCGCGGGCGATCGCCCTGCTCATCGGGCCCCTTGTGCTGGGCAGGCTGTCCACCCTGCCCGATTTCGACTACCGGCAATGCGCGCTGGAGGCCGTCGACGGCTTCCTGCACGTCCAGTGCGCCAGGTCCGGCGCGGCGACTGTCGAATCGGCGGGTGCCTGAGGGCCGGCGCCCCGCCAGCTAGGCGCTTCTGACCAGCGCGGTTATCCTCCGGTGCTACCGTCCGCGAGGCGGGTGCGGCGGATTCGGACGCAGATCCGGGCCGAATTTTGATCGGCCACGATCTTCAGGCATACTGTTCAGGTTGCCTTGAGCCGGGTTTGCGCCTGGTCGGGCATACGACCAGCGTCCAAACGGGCGCGTCCGGTCCCATCCTTTGAGAGCGACGAATTTCGATCCTGAAATTGTCGTGCTGAGGCTGCGTGAGGGTGACACGCCCGACCGCGGGGGCCGGTGGACCACGACAGGTAAACAGCGGCGCAATATCCGGCGCAACGCTCGATCGGCCCAAGATTGGGCCGCCGACTGGCGCGCTGGGAGGCACTGAGGACTATGTGAGCCCGGATAGCGGGCCCCAACAGGAGTGAGGGTAGGAGAAGCGTGGCGGGACAGAAGATCCGCATCAGGCTTAAGGCCTACGACCATGAGGCTATTGACGCGTCGGCGCGCAAGATCGTCGAGACCGTCGTCCGCACGGGTGCCAGCGTTGTAGGTCCGGTGCCGCTGCCGACTGAGAAGAACGTGTATTGCGTCATCCGCTCACCGCACAAGTACAAGGACTCGCGGGAGCACTTCGAGATGCGCACGCACAAGCGGCTCATCGACATCCTCGACCCGACGCCGAAGACCGTCGACGCGCTGATGCGCATCGACCTTCCGGCCAGTGTCGACGTCAACATCCAGTAGGAGATCGGCGACTCATGGCAAGAAAAGGCATCCTGGGTACCAAGCTGGGCATGACGCAGGTGTTCGACGAGAACAATCGGGTCGTGCCGGTGACGGTCGTCAAGGCCGGCCCGAACGTGGTGACCCGGATCCGTACCCCCGAGCGCGACGGCTACAGCGCCGTGCAGCTGGCCTACGGCGAGATCAGTCCTCGCAAGGTCAACAAGCCGGTGACCGGTCAGTACGCCGCCGCGGGCGTCAACCCGCGCCGGTTTCTGGCCGAGTTGCGGCTGGAGAACCCCGAGGCGGCCGCCGAATACGAGGTCGGCCAGGAGCTGACGGCGGAGATCTTCGCCGACGGCGCCTACGTCGATGTCACGGGCACCTCCAAGGGCAAGGGCTTCGCCGGCACCATGAAGCGCCACGGCTTCCGTGGCCAGGGCGCCAGCCACGGTGCCCAGGCGGTGCACCGGCGGCCCGGTTCCATCGGCGGCTGCGCCACCCCCGCCCGGGTCTTCAAGGGCACCCGGATGGCGGGCCGGATGGGTAGCGACCGGGTGACCGTCCAGAACCTGTTGGTGCACAAGGTCGATACCGAGAACGGCGTGCTGCTGATCAAGGGCGCGGTCCCCGGCCGCACCGGTGGACTCGTCGTGGTCCGCAGCGCGGTCAAGCGAGGTGAGAAGTAATGGCAGCGGTGAAGATTGACGTCAAGACGCCGGGCGGCAAGGTCGAGGGCTCGATCGAGTTGCCGGCCGAGTTGTTCGATGCGCCGGCCAATATCGCGCTGATGCACCAGGTCGTCACCGCGCAGCGGGCGGCGGCGCGTCAGGGCACGCACTCGACCAAGACGCGCGGCGATGTCAGCGGCGGTGGCCGTAAGCCGTACCGGCAGAAGGGAACCGGCCGGGCCCGTCAGGGTTCGACCCGCGCCCCGCAGTTCACCGGTGGTGGCGTCGTGCACGGGCCCAAGCCCCGCGACTACAGCCAGCGCACGCCCAAGAAGATGATCGCCGCGGCGTTGCGCGGTGCCCTGTCCGACCGGGCTCGCAACGGCCGCATCCACGCGATCACCGAGCTGGTGTCGGGGCAGACGCCGTCGACCAAGAACGCCCGGGCGTTCCTGGGCACGCTGACCGACCGCAAGCAGGTGCTGGTCGTGATCGGGCGCAGCGACGAGACCGGCGCCAAGAGCGTGCGCAACCTGCCCGGTGTGCACCTGCTGACTCCCGACCAGCTCAACACCTACGACGTGCTGCGCTCCGACGACGTGGTGTTCAGCGTTGAGGCGCTGGGCGCCTACATCGCTGGGGCCACCGGCGGCGCCGCCGATAAAGATGTGGAGGTAACGGCGTAGATGGCGACCATCACTGACCCCCGCGACATCATTCTGGGCCCCGTCATCTCGGAGAAGTCCTACTCGTTGCTCGACGACAACGTGTACACGTTTGTGGTGCACCCCGATTCGAACAAGACGCAGATCAAGATCGCTATCGAGAAGATCTTCTCCGTCAAGGTCGCATCGGTGAACACCGCGAACCGGCAAGGTAAGCGCAAGCGCACCAGGACCGGATTCGGCAAGCGCAAGAGCACCAAGCGGGCCATCGTCACGCTGGCGCCGGGTAGCAAGCCGATCGATCTGTTCGGGGCACCGGCGTAGCCGCCGCGAGAGGAAGACCTGATTAGACATGGCAATTCGTAAGTACAAGCCGACGAGCCCGGGCCGCCGCGGCTCGAGCGTGTCCGATTTCTCCGAAGTCACCCGTTCCACCCCGGAGAAGTCGCTGGTGCGCCCGCTGCACGGCCACGGTGGCCGGAACGCGCACGGCCGCATCACCACCCGCCACAAGGGTGGCGGCCACAAGCGCGCCTACCGGGTGATCGACTTCCGCCGCAACGACAAGGACGGCGTGAACGCCAAGGTCGCGCACATCGAATACGACCCCAACCGCACGGCCAACATCGCGCTGCTGCACTTCCTGGACGGCGAGAAGCGCTACATCATTGCGCCGCAGGGACTTTCGCAGGGCGATGTGGTGGAGTGCGGCCCGAACGCCGACATCAAGCCAGGCAACAACCTGCCGCTGCGCAACATCCCGGCCGGTACCGTCATCCACGCCGTGGAGCTGCGGCCGGGCGGCGGCGCCAAGCTGGCGCGCTCGGCCGGGTCGAGCATCCAGTTGCTCGGTAAAGAGGGCACCTACGCGTCGCTGCGGATGCCCAGCGGTGAGATCCGCCGCGTCGACGTGCGCTGCCGCGCCACCGTCGGCGAGGTCGGCAACGCCGAACAGGCGAACATCAACTGGGGCAAGGCCGGCCGGATGCGGTGGAAGGGCAAGCGCCCCTCCGTCCGTGGTGTGGTGATGAACCCGGTGGACCACCCGCACGGTGGTGGTGAGGGCAAGACCTCCGGTGGTCGTCACCCGGTGAGCCCCTGGGGCAAGCCCGAGGGCCGCACCCGCCACCCGAACAAGGCCAGCAACAAGCTCAT
The DNA here is from genome assembly GCF_001672995.1 of Mycobacterium sp. 1482292.6. Classification (NCBI taxonomy): domain Bacteria; kingdom Bacillati; phylum Actinomycetota; class Actinomycetes; order Mycobacteriales; family Mycobacteriaceae; genus Mycobacterium; species Mycobacterium sp. 1482292.6. The sequence continues at coordinate 80,085 of NZ_LZKV01000193.1, forward strand.
TGTCCGACGCCGGCGCACCGGCAAGAAGCACGGGCGCTGAGGAAGTCCCAGGACTAGGAGTATCAGCACATGCCACGCAGCCTGAAGAAGGGCCCGTTCGTCGACGGCCACCTGCTCAAGAAGGTGGACACGCAGAACGAGAAGAACACCAAACAGGTGATCAAGACATGGTCGCGACGTTCGACGATCATTCCTGACTTCATCGGCCACACCTTCGCCGTCCACGACGGACGCAAGCACGTCCCGGTGTTCGTCACCGAGGCGATGGTCGGCCACAAGCTCGGTGAATTCGCGCCCACCCGCACCTTCAAGGGACACATCAAGGACGACCGGAAGGCCAAACGGCGATGACCACAACGGAATTCCCATCGGCGGTGGCCAAAGCACGGTTCGTGCGGGTGTCGCCGAGAAAGGCGCGCCGGGTGATCGACCTGGTGCGCGGCCGCTCGGTGGCCGACGCGCTGGACATCCTGCGCTGGGCGCCGCAGGCCGCCAGCGAGCCGGTGGCCAAGGTGATCGCCAGTGCCGCGGCCAACGCGCAGAACAACAACGGGCTGGACCCGGCGACCCTGGTGGTCGCCACCGTCTACGCCGACGAGGGCCCCACCGCCAAGCGCATCCGTCCGCGCGCCCAGGGCCGCGCGTTCCGGATCCGCAAGCGCACCAGCCACATCACCGTCGTGGTGGAAAGCCGGCCGGGCAAGGACCAGGGATCGGCGAAGTCGTCCCGGGCCCGTCGCGCCGAGGCCAGCAAGGCCGCCGCGAAGGCCCCCGCCAAGAAAGCGCCGGCCAACAAGGCGCCCGCCAAGAAGGCCGCCACCAAAGCGCCCGCGAAGAAGGCGGCGAAGGCCGAAGCCAAGACGTCTGAGACCTCTGACGCGAAGGGAGGCTCAGACTAGTGGGCCAGAAGATCAATCCGCACGGTTTCCGGCTGGGCATCACCACCGACTGGAAGTCACGCTGGTACGCCGACAAGCAGTACGCGGACTACGTCAAGGAAGACGTCGCCATCCGGCGGCTGCTCTCGACCGGCCTGGAGCGGGCCGGGATCGCCGACGTGGAGATCGAGCGCACCCGTGACCGAGTCCGGGTGGACATCCACACCGCACGTCCCGGCATCGTGATCGGCCGCCGCGGCACCGAGGCCGACCGGATCCGTGCCGACCTGGAGAAGCTGACCGGCAAGCAGGTTCAGCTCAACATCCTCGAGGTCCGCAACCCGGAGTCGCAGGCGCAACTGGTGGCCCAGGGCGTCGCCGAGCAGCTGAGCAACCGCGTGGCGTTCCGCCGGGCGATGCGTAAGGCCATCCAGTCGGCGATGCGTCAGCCCAACGTCAAGGGCATTCGGGTGCAGTGCTCCGGCCGCCTCGGCGGCGCCGAGATGAGCCGCTCGGAGTTCTACCGCGAGGGCCGGGTGCCGCTGCACACGCTGCGCGCCGACATCGACTACGGCCTGTACGAAGCCAAGACCACCTTCGGCCGGATCGGCGTGAAGGTGTGGATCTACAAGGGCGACATCGTCGGCGGGAAGCGCGAATTGGCCGCCGCCGCTCCGGCCGGTGCCGAGCGTTCGCGCCGTGAGCGTCCGTCGGGCACCCGTCCGCGTCGCAGTGGCGCGTCGGGCACCACGGCCACCAGCACCGAGGCCGGCCGCGCGGCCGCAAGCGCCGAAGAGGGCGCTGGCGCCGCGCCGGCCCAGTCCGCACCCGCTGCAGAACCACAGAGCACGGAGAGCTGAATCATGTTGATTCCCCGCAGGGTTAAACACCGCAAGCAGCACCACCCCCGCCAGCGCGGCATCGCCAGTGGCGGTACGGCGGTGAACTTCGGTGACTACGGCATCCAGGCCTTGGAGCACGCCTACGTCACCAACCGCCAGATCGAGTCCGCTCGTATCGCCATCAACCGGCACATCAAGCGTGGCGGCAAGGTGTGGATCAACGTGTTCCCCGACCGGCCGCTGACCAAGAAGCCCGCCGAGACCCGCATGGGTTCGGGTAAGGGTTCGCCGGAGTGGTGGGTCGTCAACGTCAAGCCGGGCCGGGTGCTGTTCGAACTCAGCTACCCCAACGAGCAGACCGCCCGGGCGGCGCTGACCCGCGCGATCCACAAGTTGCCGATCAAGGCCCGCATCGTGACTCGAGAGGATCAGTTCTGATGGCAGTGGGAATTTCGCCTGGCGAACTGCGTGAGCTCACCGAAGAGGAGCTCACCGAGCGGTTGCGCGAATCCAAGGAAGAGCTGTTCAATCTGCGTTTCCAGATGGCGACCGGACAGCTCACCAACAACCGCCGGCTCCGCACGGTGCGTCAGGAGATCGCGCGCGTCTACACGGTGCTGCGCGAACGAGAACTGGGCCTGGCTTCCGGGCCGGATGGTAAGGAATCGTGATGGCAGAAGCCAAGAAGGCCGCGCCCAAGAAGGCCGCCGCAACCGAGGCCGCGTCGAAGGACGGTAATCCCAAAGGCCCCAAGCACACTCCGGCCAACCCGAAGGTGCGGGGACGGCGCAAGGTGCGCATCGGCTACGTGGTGAGTGACAAGATGCAGAAGACCATCGTGGTCGAGCTCGAGGACCGCGTGCGTCACCCGCTGTACGGCAAGATCATCCGGACCACCACGAAGGTCAAGGCGCACGACGAGAACAGCACGGCCGGAATCGGCGACCGCGTATCGCTGATGGAGACCCGCCCGACCTCGGCGACCAAGCGCTGGCGCCTCGTCGAAATTCTGGAAAAGGCTAAGTAAGCCCTTTTAGCTAGCGGCAGCGAACGCCCCGTCGCGGGTGTAGTCTGCGGCGATGGCGACTGGGTCGGGGCAGTTCAACGGGAAGATCGAGCTCGACATCCGGGACTCCGAACCGGACTGGGGACCCTACGCCGCGCCGACCGCGCCCCCCGACGCACCCAACGTCCTGTACCTGGTGTGGGACGACACGGGCATCGCCACCTGGGACTGCTTCGGCGGTCTGGTGGAGATGCCGGCCATGTCGCGCATCGCCGAACGTGGCGTCCGGCTCTCGCAATTCCATACCACCGCGCTGTGCTCGCCGACCCGGGCGTCGCTGCTCACCGGACGCAACGCCACGACGGTCGGCATGGCCACCATCGAGGAGTTCACCGAGGGCTTCCCCAATGCCAACGGCCGCATACCGTTTGACACCGGCCTGCTCTCCGAGGCGCTCGCCGAGCACGGCTACAACACCTACGCCGTGGGCAAGTGGCACCTGACCCCGCTCGAGGAATCGAATCTCGCGTCGACCAAGCGGCACTGGCCGACCTCGCGTGGCTTCGAACGGTTCTACGGATTCCTGGGCGGTGAAACCGACCAGTGGTATCCCGACCTGGTGTACGACAACCACCCGGTGAGCCCGCCGGGCACCCCGGAGGACGGCTACCACCTCTCCAAGGACCTGGCCGACAAGACCATCGAGTTCATCCGCGACGCCAAAGTTATTGCGCCCGAGAAGCCTTGGTTCTCCTACGTGTGCCCCGGCGCCGGGCACGCGCCGCATCACGTATTCAAAGAATGGGCCGACCGCTACGCCGGTCGCTTCGACATGGGCTACGAGCGCTACCGCGAGTTCGTGCTGGAGCGGCAGAAGGCGCTCGGAATCGTGCCGCCCGACACCGAGCTGTCACCGGTCAACCCGTACCTGGACGTGAAGGGACCGAGCGGTGAGCCGTGGCCGCTGCAGGACACCGTGCGACCCTGGGATTCACTCAACGACGAAGAGAAAAGGCTGTTCGCGCGGATGGCCGAGGTGTTCGCCGGGTTCTTGAGCTACACCGACGCCCAGATCGGCCGCATCCTGGACTATCTCGAGGAATCGGGCCAGCTGGACAACACCATCATCGTGGTCATCTCCGACAACGGCGCCAGCGGCGAGGGTGGCCCGAACGGCTCGGTCAACGAGGGCAAGTTCTTCAACGGCTACATCGACACCGTCGAAGAGAGCATGAAGTTATTCGACCACCTCGGCGGCCCCGAAACCTACAACCATTACCCGATCGGCTGGGCGATGGCCTTCAACACGCCCTACAAGCTCTACAAGCGGTACGCCTCCCATGAGGGTGGCATCGCGGATACGGCAATCATCTCGTGGCCCAACGGAATTGCCGCACACGGGCAGGTTCGCGACACCTACGTCAACGTCTGCGACATCACCCCGACCGTCTACGACCTGCTGGGCATGGCGCCACCGCAGACCCTCAAGGGCATCCCCCAGAAGCCCCTGGACGGCGTGAGTTTCAAGGCGGCCCTTGCCGATCCGGGCGCCGACACCGGCAAGAGCACCCAGTTCTACACCATGCTGGGCACCCGCGGGATCTGGCACCAGGGCTGGTTCGCCAACACCGTCCATGCGGCGACACCGGCCGGCTGGTCGCATTTCGACGCCGACCGCTGGGAACTGTTCCACATCGAGGCCGACCGCAGCCAGTGCCACGACCTGGCCGCCGAAAACCCGGACAAACTCGAAGAACTCAAGGCGCTGTGGTTCTCGGAGGCGGCCAAATACAACGGACTGCCGCTGTCGGACCTGAACATCCTCGAGACGCTGGGCCGGTCGCGGCCGTATCTGGTCAGCGACCGGAACACCTACATCTACTATCCGGACTGCGCCGACGTCAGCATCGGTGCCGCCGCCGAAATCCGCGGCCGGTCCTTCTCGGTGCTCGCCGAGGTGACCGTCGACACCACTGGCGCCGAGGGTGTGCTGTTCAAGCAGGGCGGCGCGCACGGCGGGCATGTGCTGTTCATCCAGGACGGCCGGTTGCACTACGTGTACAACTTCCTCGGCGAGCGCCAGCAGGAGGTGTCGTCGTCCGACGCCGTGCCGCTGGGCCGACATCTGTTCGGCGCCAGCTATTCACGCACCGGGACGGTCGAGAACAGTCACACGCCGCTCGGTGACGTCAGCTTGTTCATCGACGACAAGGTCGTCGGCATGCTGACCGGGGTGAGCACCCACCCCGGCACCTTCGGGCTGGCGGGCGCGGGCATCACGGTCGGGCGCAACGGCGGGTCGGGCGTCTCCAGTCGCTATAAGGCGCCGTTCACCTTCACCGGAGGCACCATCACCCAGGTGACCGTCGACCTGTCCGGCCGACCCTATGTGGACGTGGAAACCGAGATCGCGCTTGCCTTTTCGAAGGACTGATGAGTACCCCTATGCCCGCCGGACCACCCGCGCCGCCGGCACCGGCCGGCGCGCGAGGGCGGCAGATCGCCATCGCGTTCGGGATCGTCGCCTCCCTCGTCGTCATCTACGTGCTGTCGCTGATCGCCGTGCACCTGCTGGCCAAATCGGCGCCCCCGCTACCCGCGGTAGACCTGAGCAAGGTCGAGGCCGAGGACAGCGTCGTGCAGGTGCGGCTGGAGAAGCTGGATACCGTCGCGAACCGGCTGACGGTCAATGTGCTCGTCTACCCCAAAGACACGTTGTACGACAAGAACTTCGGGGTGCTCACGACCGATGCGGCGGTCCGGCTGTATCCCGACAACGACCTGGGTGATCTGCAGTACCCGGTCGGCAAGGCACCCGCACAGGTGACAACCACCATCGAGGCGCACGGCGATCCGGCGAACTGGCCGTTCGACTCGTACCGGACCGGCGTCATCTCGGCCGACGTGTTCACCGGGTCCGGCGCCGGCAAGGAGAAGACGGCCGCGCGCGTCGAGGCGACCGGGGGGCTGGACGGCTGGGATGCCACCGTCACCCGCGTCCACGACGCCGAAGACAACAACCCGGACCTTAAGGACGACGTGGTGATCACGCTGCACCGGGCCAAGGGGCAGCTGATCTTCGATGTCGGCATCTGCCTGGTCCTGATCTCGCTGCCCGTGCTGGCGCTATGGGTCGCCATTCCCGTGGCGCTGGGCCGCACGTCGTTCCTGCCGCCGCTCACCACGTGGTACGGCGCAATGCTTTTCGCGATCGTCCCGCTGCGCAACATCCTGCCGGGCAGCCCGCCGTACGGTTCGTGGGTGGATCAGGCCATCGTGCTGTGGGTGTTGATCGGGCTCGTCACCGCGCTGACGCTGTTCCTGATCGGCTGGTGGCGACAACGCGATCGAAAAGCGCCTACCCGGACCTAGTTTTGCTCATTCGGATTTTGGTGCGTCCACCGAACTGATCGCGTCGACCGCGGCCGACACCCGCGCCTGGAACTCGGGCGACAACGGGATGTAGCCGCTTTTGGCCAGTTCGATCTGGCCGGGGCCGATGGCCGCCTGTAGAAAAGCCTTGACCGCCTTGGCCACATCGAAGGTGGGGTACTTGGAGCAGACGATCTCGTAGGTCGCCAGCACGATCGGGTAGACGTCCGGCTGGGCGGGGTTGTAGAACGACGACAGGTCGAGCACCAGATCGTTGCCGGCGCCGGTGATCCTGGCGCCCCTGATGGTTTTGCCGACGGTGTCGGTGCCGATCCGGACGGGACGCAACGATCTGCGGCTGGCCGGCGTCTTGATCTCGGCCGCGAACAGTCCCTGCTGGAGCGCATACGACAGTTCGGTGTAGCCGATCGCACCCTCGGTGTTCTTCACGGCGGCCGCGATGCCGGTGTTGCCGACGGCGCCCGTGCCGACGCCGCCATTGAAGGCCTTGCCCGCGCCCTTGTTCCACGCCCCGCCGGACGCGGACTGCAGGTAGGCCTGAAAGTTGTCGGTGGTGCCCGAACCGTCGCTGCGGTAGATGACGTGAATGTCCTCGGCCGGCATGGAGGCGTTGAGCAACGTCAGGGCCGGGTCGTCCCAGCGGGTGATCGTGCCGTTGAAGATCTTGGCCAGCGTGGGCGCGTCGAGCACCAGCGAGTCGACGGCGGCGAGGTTGTAGGTGATGGCCAGCGGGCCGAACACCACCGGCAGGTTCCAGGCGTCGGCGCCGCCGCACCGCTGTCTGGCGGTGGCGTACTGCTCACCCGACAGCGGTGTGTCCGATCCGGCGAAATCCGTTCTGCCGGAAAGGAAGTCGGCGATCCCGTTGCCCGACCCGTTGGCGGTGTAGTTCAGGGTCTGCCCGGAGCAGGCCTGGCGATAGGCGTCGACGAACCGGGTCATCGCGTTGGCCTGCGCGGTCGAGCCGCTGGCCGCCAGGGTCTGCTTGCCGCCGCAGTCCACCTTGGCGCCGGCGGTATACGGCAGGCTCGCGGGGGAGTTGCTGCATGCCGAGACCACCAGGGCGGCCACCAGAACGCCGGTCACCGGTGCCCAACGCTTGCGCTGCACAGTCGACATCTACCGCCACCGGTTGAACAGGCAAACAAACTCCGGATGAACTGGTGCGCGCACCGGCTGCGATCGAAGGTTTGCGCGGCGCGGGGCGCGGTGGCCGCCGAGCCCACAAGTTCGTTTCGCTGGACCGGCGCGCGGTGCAGCGGACCCGGCGAAAATTGCCTAAACATGACGAATTTTTAAACTTCGCCCGCGCCGGTGGCGAGTTCGCTAGCATCCGTCCACGAGTGTTCGAGTTCCCACGGAGGTGTGACCGATGTCCCATCAAGCGCCACCCTCGCCGCCGCCTCCGGCGCCAGCGGAGCAACCACCCGCGGCACCCGCGTCACCGGCCGAGCCCGACCGGCGCAAGCGGCGCAGGGTCATCGCCGTGGCCGCCGTCGCGGGCTTCCTCGCCGTGTATGTCCTGTCGCTGTTCGGGGTGCACCTGCTCGCGAAATCGGGTGGCCCGCTCAAGCCGCCGGACCTCAACGCCACCAATGACACCGTCGTGCTGGTGCGCCTGGAGAAGCTGGACACCGCCGCGAACCGGTTGACAGTGAAGGTGCTGGTGATCCCCGAGGAGTCGATGTTCGACAAACGCCTGGAGGTGCTCAAGACGGACACCGCGGTGCGCATGGATCCCCCGAACGACCTCGGCGATCTGCAGTACCCGGCCGGCAAGTCGCCGGCGCAGGTCGCGACCACCATCGAGGCACACGGCGACCCGAACAATTGGCCGTTCGATTCCTACCGCACCGACGCCCTATCCGCCGATGTGCTTGTCGGCCAGGGTGATGCGCGCCGCTACATTCCCGCGCGGGTGGAGGTCACCGGAGGCCTGGACGGCTGGGACGTCAGCGTTCAGCGCGTCGGCGAGGCCAGCCAGGACTCGGATCGCGCCGACAACGTCGTCATCACCCTGCACCGGGCCAAGGGCCCGCTGATCTTCGACCTCGGGATCTGCCTGGTTCTCTTCGCGCTGCCCGCGTTGGCCTTCGCCGTGGTCATCCAAATCGCCTTGGGCAGAAGGAAATTCGTGCCGCCGTTCGTCACGTGGTTCGCCGCCATGTTGTTCGCCGTCATCCCCATCCGCAACTTTTTACCGGGGGCGCCCCCGCCGGGCGCGTGGATCGACCAAGCCCTGGTGATCTGGGTGTTGATCGCACTGGTCGCGGCGATGGCGCTGTACATGCTCACCTGGTATCGGCAATCCGACTGAGGCGCCCGGCGGGCGTAGCCTGACGGGGTGCTAACCGAGCTGGTCGACCTCCCCGGCGGATCATTCCGCATGGGATCGACCAGCTTCTACCCCGAAGAGGCGCCGATCCACACCGTGACGGTGGGTCCGATCGCGGTGGAACGGCACCCGGTCACCAACGCGCAGTTCGCCGAATTCGTCGCCGCCACCGGATATGTGACGGTGGCCGAGCAGCCGATCGACCCGACGCTGTATCCGGGCGCGGACCCCGGCGACTTGTGCCCGGGCGCAATGGTTTTCCGTCCGACCGCTGGGCCGGTCGACCTGCGCGACTGGCGACAGTGGTGGCAGTGGGTGCCCGGCGCGAGCTGGCGCCACCCGTTCGGGCCCGACAGCGATGTCCGCGACCGCGGCGATCATCCGGTGGTGCAGGTGGCGTATCCGGATGCGACCGCCTACGCGCGCTGGGCCGGCCGGCGCCTGCCGACCGAGGCCGAGTGGGAGTACGCGGCGCGGGCCGGTTCGACGACCACGTACTCCTGGGGTGACGAGGCCACCAGCGAGGGCCGGCTGATGGCCAACACGTGGCAGGGCAGCTTCCCGTACCGCAACGACGGGGCGCTCGGCTGGGTGGAGACCTCGCCGGTAGGTACCTTCCCCCCCAACGCTTTTGGGCTCGTCGACATGATCGGCAACGTGTGGGAGTGGACGGCCACCGAATACTCGGCGCGTCACCGGCTCGACCCGCCGCCCAAGTCCTGCTGCGCCCCGTCGGGCTCGGCCGATCCGTCCGTCAACCAAGCGTTGAAGGGCGGCAGCCACCTGTGCGCGCCGGAGTACTGCCACCGTTACCGTCCGGCGGCCCGGTCACCACAATCGCAGGACTCGGCGACGACCCACATCGGGTTTCGCTGCGTGGCCGACTCGTCATCGGGTTAGCAAATGGGTGTCGCCAGGCCGGAGGGCCGCTTTTTCAGCCGGCGATGTAAACGGCGCATGGCCGATGGGTGACGCGGGCCTGATGCGTTACTGGACAGGAGTTTTCGTCGCGCGGGCGGCCGCGTCGGTCCGCTAACATCTGACGGCGTGTCGCCCTCTTCCGACCGGTTCTCGCCGACGGCACCGGCCCGGCGTCAGAAAGCACTTCGGTATTCCCGGCGGGGTGTTGCTCGCGGCGGCCGGCGATGACCACCGAGGCCCCGAAGCAGAAGCGGGAGGCGCCGCGGATCGCGATTGGCGTCGGCATTCTCGCGGGCGTCATCATCGTCTACGTCCTGTCGCTGTTCGGCGTGCACTTTCTACAGCGGTCAGAGGGGCCGCTGCCGCCACTGGACCTGAGCCAGGGCGGCGGCGACGCCACGATCGTGCAGCTGCGCCTCGAAGAGTTGAAGCCGGTGGCCAACCGGCTGTCCGTCGAGGTGTTGGCGTATCCAGGAGTTGCCCAGTACGACAACAGGTTTGACGTGCTGGCCAACGACGTCGCGGTCCGGCTTTATCCCACAAGCGATCTGGGAGATCTGCAATACCCGAAGGGCAAGGCGCCGGCCCAGCTCAGCACCACCATCGAGGCGCACGGCGATCCGGGTAACTGGCCGTTCGACTCCTATCAGACGGAGCCGATCGCGGCCGACGCGTTCGTGGGCACCGGTGAGAACCGCAGGAAGGTGCCCGCCCGCGTCGAGGTGACCGGGGCGCTGGACGGGTGGCAGGTCAGCGTCAACCGGATGCACGACCCGAGCGCGCTGCCCACCTCCCGCGCCACCGACAACGGCAATGTGGTGATCACCCTGAAGCGGGCCAAGGGTCCCCTGATCTTCGACCTGGGCATCTGCCTGGTGTTGGTCAGCCTGCCCACCCTGGCCCTGCTGGTCGCCATTCCGATGGCGCTGGGCCGAAGGAAGTTCCTGCCGCCGTTCGCCACCTGGTACGCCGCGAACCTGTTCGCGATCGTCCCGCTGCGCAACATCCTGCCCGGGGCCCCGCCGCCCGGGTCGTGGATCGACCAGGCGATCGTGCAGTGGGTCCTCATCGCGCTGGTCACGGCGATGACCCTGTACATCGTCGCCTGGATCCGGCAGGGCGACTGACCGCACTTGTCGGTGGCCGGTGGCATGATCGAACTTATGTTCGAGTGGTGGTATGCGTCGCGGGAGACGCCCGAGTCGGGGGCGCTGCTGGATCGGGCGCGTGAGGCGGGGCGTGCGGAGGCGCGGGCGGCCGCCGAGCGGTTGGTGGCGGCCGGTGAGTTGTTGGTGTTGCGGTGTCGGGAGTCGGGGGAGCGGGCGGACTGGTCGGCGGATGCGTGGGAGGCGGTGGCCGCGCAGTTGGGTGCGGCGTTGGGGTGCAGTGTGGCGATGGGACATAGCTACTTGCGGTATGCGATGGCTTTGCGCGATCGGTTGCCGCGGGTCGGTGAGGTCTTTCGGGCCGGTTTGATCGATTACCGGGCGTTTCAGACGGTGGTGTTTCGCACTGACTTGATCACCGATGCCGAGGTGTTGGCCCGCGTGGATGAGCAGTTGGCGGTGGTGCTGTCGCGGCGCCCCTCGCTGACCCGCGGTGGGCTGGGTGCTGCGGTGGACCGGGTGGTCGCACTCGCGGATGCCGACGCGGTGCGCCGGGCCAAGGACGCGCTGCGGGATCGCTATGTCGATGTGCTCGACCACGAGTCGGGGATGGCGTATGTGAGCGGCAGTGTGGTGGCCACCGACGGCCAGGCGTTGGATCGGCGCCTCGATGAGCTGGCCGCCACGGTGTGTGCGGCCGATCCGCGCACCGCCGCGCAGCGGCGTGCGGATGCGTTGGGGGTGTTGGCCGCCGGCGGCGCGCGTTTGGTGTGTGGCTGCGGGGGTTCCGACTGCCCGGCGGTCGCGCCGAGGGCGGTCAAGAGCAACGTGGTGATCCACGTGATCGCCGAGCAGGCCAGCCTGCAGGGCACCGCCTCGACCCCGGCGGTCTCGCCCGGGGTGGAAGGTCTCATCCCGGCCGAGGTGCTCGCCGAGCTGGCCGCCTCGGCGCGGCTGGTGCCGCTGATCCCACCCACGGGTGCCGAAACCCGCTACACCCCCTCGGCCGCACTGGCCGACTTCGTGCGCTGCCGCGACCTGACGTGCCGGGCCCCGGGTTGTGACCGCCCGGCCACCGACTGCGACCTCGACCATACGATCCCGTACGCCGACGGCGGCCCCACGCACGCCTCGAACCTCAAGGCGCTATGCCGTGGGCACCATCTGATGAAGACGTTTTGGGGCTGGCGCGACCGCCAGCTGCCCGACGGCACCGTCATCTGGACGCTGCCCGACGGACACACCTACGTCACCACCCCGGGCAGCGCACTCTTATTCCCCAGCCTGTGCGCGCCCACCGGCGCGATACCGGCCACCGAAGCCGACCCGCCCCGCGACTACTGCGCCGAGCGCACCGCGATGATGCCCAAACGCCGCCGCACCCGCGCCCAGGACCGCGCCGCGCGCATGGCCACCGAACGCCGCCACAACCGCGACGCACGCCTGGCCCGAGCGGCCCCACCGGCGAACCACCCCTGGCCCACCACCCACGGGTTCGACGAGGACCCGCCGCCCTTTTAGGTGCAGAATCGACCCATCTCGATCGCCTTCGCGCAGAATTTGGCTCTGAGCTGGTCGTCCCCTAGACTCTAGGGGTTGCCTTGGGCAGACCTCGGCCGGTGTGAATCGGCCCCGCGTGCCCTTCGGTGACAAAGACCGCGCACGTCAGGTTTTTGGTGGGTCATGCCCGCCGAATGCTCACCCAGGTGGGTTCTCCTGCCGTGCACACGCAACCCAGGTCAGGAGATCGAGTGATTCAGCAGGAATCGCGACTGAAGGTCGCCGACAACACCGGCGCCAAGGAGATCTTGTGCATCCGTGTGCTCGGCGGCTCGTCGCGACGCTACGCCGGCATCGGTGATGTCATCGTCGCCACCGTCAAGGACGCCATCCCGGGCGGCAACGTCAAGCGTGGGGATGTCGTCAAGGCCGTCGTGGTGCGCACGGTCAAGGAGCGCCGCCGCCCCGACGGCAGCTACATCAAGTTCGACGAGAACGCCGCGGTGATCATCAAGCCCGACAACGACCCGCGCGGGACGCGCATCTTCGGGCCGGTGGGCCGCGAACTGCGCGAGAAGCGGTTCATGAAGATCATCTCGCTGGCCCCGGAGGTTTTGTAAATGAAGATCAAGAAGGACGACACCGTCCTGGTGATCGCCGGTAAGGACAAGGGCGCCAAAGGCAAGGTGCTCAAGGTCTACCCGGACCGCGACCGAGTGCTGGTCGAGGGCGTCAACGCGATCAAGAAGCACACCGCGGTTTCGACCAACCAGCGCGGCGCGCAGTCGGGCGGGATCGTCACCCAGGAAGCGCCGATCCACATCTCCAACGTGATGGTGGTCGACTCGGACGGTAAGCCCACCCGCGTCGGCTACCGCGTCGACGAGGAGACCGGCAAGCGCGTTCGTATCTCCAAGCGCAACGGCAAGGACATCTAGGATGACCACAGCAGAAAAGGTTCAGCCGCGCCTGAAAGAGCGGTACCGCAGCGAGATTCGCGATTCGCTGCAGCAGCAGTTCGGCTACGGCAACGTCATGCAGATCCCGACGGTGACCAAGGTCGTCGTCAACATGGGTGTCGGCGATGCGGCACGGGACGCGAAGCTGATCAACGGCGCCGTCAGCGACCTGGCGCTGATCACCGGGCAGCGCCCCGAGATTCGTCGCGCGCGCAAGTCCATCGCGCAGTTCAAGCTGCGTGAGGGCATGCCGATCGGCGCGCGGGTCACCCTGCGCGGGGACCGGATGTGGGAGTTCCTGGACCGCCTCACCTCGATCGCGTTGCCCCGTATCCGCGACTTCCGCGGCCTGTCGCCCAAGCAGTTCGACGGTGTCGGCAACTACACCTTCGGGCTCGCCGAGCAGTCGGTGTTCCACGAGATCGACGTGGACAAGATCGACCGGGTCCGCGGCATGGACATCAACGTCGTCACCTCGGCGACGACCGACGACGAAGGACGAGCGCTGTTGCGGGCCCTCGGCTTTCCGTTCAAGGAGAACTGAGTAGATGGCAAAGAAGGCACTGGTCAACAAGGCCGCACGCAAGCCGAAGTTCGCGGTGCGCGGCTACACCCGTTGCAACAAGTGCGGCCGCCCGCGCGCGGTCTTCCGCAAATTCGGACTGTGCCGGATCTGCCTGCGCGAGATGGCGCACGCGGGCGAACTGCCCGGCGTGCAGAAGAGCAGCTGGTAACAGCCCCAACCCCTAAGACCAACCCAGAACAGGTGCGCGACAGGCCCAAACCGGGAACCACCGCGAGGAAGGTACCAACGCTGTCATGACCGCGATGTCGACGATGCAGAGCGTAGCGATGAAGAGGAGCAGCGCTCGATGACTATGACGGACCCGATCGCAGACTTCTTGACACGTCTGCGCAACGCCAATTCGGCGTATCACGACGAGGTGACGTTGCCGCACTCGAAGCTGAAGGCAAACATCGCCCAGATCCTCAAGAGCGAGGGTTACATCAGCGATTTCCGGACCGAGGATGCCCGGGTCGGCAAGTCGCTGATCGTCCAGCTCAAGTACGGGCCGAGCCGGGAGCGAAGCATCGCCGGCCTGCGCCGCGTGTCCAAGCCCGGTTTGCGGGTGTATGCGAAATCCACCAATCTGCCGCGCGTGCTCGGTGGCCTGGGGGTGGCGATCATCTCCACCTCCTCGGGCCTGCTGACCGACCGCCAGGCAGCCCGACAGGGCGTGGGCGGCGAAGTCCTCGCGTACGTCTGGTAAGGGCGGGGAGGTAACGAAAGACTATGTCTCGCATTGGTAAGCAGCCGGTTCCGGTCCCGTCCGGAGTCGACGTGACGATCGATGGCCAGAAGGTGTCGGTGAAGGGACCCAAGGGCGCCCTGGACCTGACGGTGGCCGAGCCGATCACCGTGTCGCGCAACGACGACGGCGCGATCGTGGTCACCCGCCCCAACGACGAGCGGCGCAACCGCTCGCTGCACGGGCTGTCGCGGACCCTGGTGTCCAACCTGGTCACCGGCGTCACGCAGGGATACACCACCAAGATGGAGATCTTCGGCGTCGGTTACCGGGTGCAGCTCAAGGGTTCCAACCTCGAGTTCGCGCTGGGTTACAGCCACCCCGTGGTGATCGAGGCTCCGGACGGCATCACGTTCGCCGTCCAGTCGCCGACGAAATTCACCATCACCGGGATCGACAAGCAGAAGGTCGGCCAGATCTCGGCGAACATCCGCCGTCTGCGCCGCCCCGACCCGTACAAGGGCAAGGGTGTGCGCTACGAGGGTGAGCAGATCCGCCGCAAGGTCGGAAAGACAGGTAAGTAATCATGGCGCAAACACAAGCTGGCACCGCCGCGCGAAAGCCGGTGGGGCAGAGCGTATCCGCGACTCGGCGGGTTTCCCGGCTGCGCAGGCACGCACGCCTGCGCAAGAAGATCGCCGGCACCGGCCAGCGTCCGCGGCTGGTGATCAACCGGTCCGCGCGGCACATCCACGTGCAACTGGTCAACGACGAGAACGGGACCACGGTGGCCGCCGCGTCGTCCATCGAGGACGACGTGCGCAGCCTGCAGGGGGACAAGAAAGCCCGCAGCGTGCGGGTGGGCCAGCTGATCGCCGAGCGCGCCAAGGCCGCCGGCATCGACAGCGTGGTCTTCGACCGAGGCGGATACACCTACGGCGGACGGATCGCGGCGCTGGCCGATGCCGCACGCGAGAACGGATTGCAATTCTGATGACGAAGAGCTTGAACACGACTGGAAGGACCGCATAATGGCGGAGCAGCCGGCCGGCGGACAAGGCGCCGGCGACAGCCGTGACTCGCGCGGGGACCGCGACAGCCGCGGCCGCCGCGGCGACGGCGGTCGTGGTGGCCGCGACCGCGACGGCGACAAGAGCAACTACCTGGAGCGGGTTGTCGCGATCAACCGCGTTTCCAAGGTGGTCAAGGGTGGACGGCGATTCAGCTTCACCGCGCTGGTGATCGTCGGCGACGGCAACGGCATGGTCGGTGTCGGCTACGGCAAGGCCAAGGAAGTTCCCGCGGCCATCGCCAAGGGCGTCGAGGAGGCCCGCAAGGGCTTCTTCCGGGTGCCGCTGATCCGCGGGACCATCACCCACCCGGTTCAGGGTGAGGCGGCCGCCGGCGTGGTGCTGCTGCGCCCGGCCAGCCCCGGAACCGGCGTGATCGCCGGTGGCGCCGCCCGTGCGGTGCTGGAATGCGCCGGCGTGCACGACATCTTGGCCAAGTCACTGGGCAGCGACAACGCGATCAACGTGGTCCACGCGACGGTCACCGCGCTCAAGCTGCTGCAGCGCCCCGAGGAGGTGGCTGCTCGCCGCGGCCTGCCCATCGAGGACGTTGCGCCGGCCGGAATGCTCAAGGCTCGCCGGGAAGGTGACGCGATCGCCAGCGCGGCGGCACGCGAGGCGCAGACGTCGGGGGCACAACCATGAGCAGTCAACTGAAGATCACCCAGGTGCACAGCACCATCGGGGCCCGCTGGAAGCAGCGTGAGTCCCTGCGCACCCTGGGCCTGCGCAAGATTCGCCAGTCGGTAATTCGCGAGGACAACCCACAGACCCGCGGGTTGATCGCGGTGGTCAGCCACCTCGTCGAGGTGGAGCCGGCCGAGGCGTCGACCGCGGGTACCGGAGGTAGCAAGAAATGACGATCAAGCTGCACGATCTCAAGCCGGCGCGGGGGTCGAAGACCGCGCGCACCCGGGTCGGTCGCGGTGAGGGCTCCAAGGGCAAGACCGCCGGTCGCGGTACCAAGGGCACCAAGGCACGCAAGAACGTGCCGGCCACCTTCGAGGGTGGCCAGATGCCGATCCACATGCGGCTGCCCAAGCTCAAGGGGTTCCGCAACCGGTTCCGCACCGAGTACGAGATCGTCAACGTCGGCGACCTCAATCGGCTTTTCCCGCAGGGTGGTTCGATCGGCGTGGACGAGCTGGTGGCCAAGGGCGCGGTTCGCCGCAACTCGCTGGTCAAGGTCCTCGGCGACGGCAAGCTGACGGTCAAGGTCGAGGTGTCGGCACACAAGTTCAGCGGCAGCGCACGCGAGAAGATCACCGCCGCGGGCGGTTCGGCCACCGAGCTGTCCTAGCTAGCTCAGCTGCGGAATCACTTCTGCGGCAAGGCGTTCCATCTGTTCGTGGCTCTGCGCGGCGTCGATGCCGACGGGATTCAACAGCACCATCTGGGCCCCGGCGTCGATGACCTCGCGCAGCCCGCGCACCACGTCGTCGGGTGTGCCGGAGACCGGCACGTCCTGCACGCCGGGCATCCGGCCATAGATGCGGTCCAGGCCGTCCAGCACGCGTTCGCGGGCTTTGGCGGCGTCGTCGTCGACCATCAAATAGACCCGCTTGCCGATGGTGAAGGTCGCGGGATCCTTGTTCTGCTCCTCGAGTTCGCGGCGCACCACGGTTACGGCGCCGGCGAACGCTTCGGTGGTCGACGAACCGGCGCCCAAAAATGAGTCGCCGTGTCGCACCGCCCGGGCCAGGGCCTTGGGCGCCAGGCCCCCGAACCAGATCGGCGGGTGCGGGCGCTGCACCGGCTTGGGCGATATCGGCAGGTCGTCGACGTCGCGGAACCGGCCGTGAAACGTCACCCTTGGCTCGTCGGACCAGGCCGCCTTCATCAGTTCCAGGCCCTCGGTGAAATACGAGATGAACGTGTCCTTGTCCACGCCGAAGGCGGCGAATTGCCGCCGACCACCCCCGGGCGCGACACCAATGTCCAAGCGGCCGTGGCTGAGTCGGTCGACCGCGGTGGCGGCCGAGGCCAACTGCAGCGGATCGTGCAGCGACGTCACCAGGACGGCGACGCCCAGGCGCAGGCGCTCGGTGCAGGCCGCGCAATACGCCAGCAGCTCCAGCGGAGCCAGCAGCGGTGCGGGGCCGATGATCTGTTCGAGCAGCCAGCCGCCCTCGAACTCGAGCTCCTCGGCGCGCGCGAGGAAAGCGCGCAGCCCCGTTGCGTCGAAGCCGTCGTAGTCGAATTGCGGGATCGCGATGGAAAACCTCACCCGACCACCGTACGGCCGTGCATCGGTAGTCTGCAGACATGTTCGCTTTCCTGCCTTCGATCCCCGGAGCCGACGACGTTCGGGCGCTGGCCGGCCGGGTCGATACCGCCCGTCATCACGGCGTGCCCAACGGCTGTGTGCTCGAGTTGGACCTGCGCACGATTCCGCCGGAGACCTCGGGCTTCGACCCCCTGGCCCTCGTCAGCGGGGGCAGCCGGCAGCTCGCGCTGCGCGACGTGGTGGCCGCCATCTACCGGGCGGCCGAGGATCCGCGGGTCGCCGGGCTGATCGCCCGTGTGCAACTGACGGCGTCGCCGGCGGCGGCGGTGCAGGAACTGCGCGAGGCCATCGTCGCTTTCACCGCCGCCAAGCCGTCGCTGGCCTGGGCCGAGACCTACCCGGGCACGCTGTCGTACTACCTGGCTTCGGCGTTCGGTGAGGTCTGGATGCAGCCCGCCGGCAGCGTCGGGCTGATCGGTTTCGCCAGCAATGCCACCTTCCTGCGCGACGCGTTGGACAAGGCCGGCATCGAGGCCCAATTCGTCGCCCGCGGCGAATACAAGTCGGCGGCAAACCGTTTCACCGAGCACGGCTTCACCGAGGCCCACCGCGAGGCCGTCACCCGGATGCTGGAAAGCCTGCAGGAGCAGGTGTGGGAGGCGGTCGGGAAATCACGCAAGCTGGATGCCGGCGCCCTGGACGCGCTGGCCGACCGCGCCCCGCTGTTGCGCGACGAGGCCGTGTCCTCTGGCCTGGTCGACCGGATCGGATTCCGGGACGAAGCCTATGACCGCATCGCGGAACTGGTTGGCGTAAAAGATGTTTCGGAGGAGAACACGCCACCGCGGCTGTATGTGTCGCGCTATGCCGGCGCGGCCCGGTCGCGGCTGGCCCCGCCGGTGCCCCCGGTTCCCGGACGGCGCGCCAAACCGGCGGTGGCCGTGATCAACGTCGACGGCACGATCGTCGACGGACGTGGGGGACCGCAGTTCCTGCCGTTCGGCGCGTCCACCGTGGGCAGCGACACCATCGCCCCGGCACTGCGGCAAGCCGCCGCCGACGATTCGGTGGCCGCGATCGTGCTGCGGGTCAACAGCCCCGGCGGCTCGGTCACCGCATCGGAAACGCTGTGGCGAGAAGTGAAAAGGGCGCGCAAGCGCGGCAAGCCGGTGGTGGCGTCGATGGGTGCGGTCGCCGCGTCCGGCGGCTATTACATCGCCGCGGCCGCCGACGCAATCGTCGCGAGCCCCGCGACCGTCACCGGTTCCATCGGCGTGATCACCGGCAAGCTGGTGATTCGCGATCTGCTGCAGCGCCTCGGCGTCGGGCTGGATACCGTGCGTACCAACGCCAATGCCGATGCCTGGTCGATCGAGACGCCGTTCACCCCCGAGCAGCGCGCCCACCGGGAGGCCGAGGCCGACCTGGTGTACGCCGACTTCCTGGAGCGGGTCGCCGACGGCCGCAATCTGACCACCGAGGCCGTCGATCGCGTGGCCCGGGGCCGGGTGTGGACCGGTGCCGACGCCCGCGAGCGGGGGCTGGTCGACGAACTGGGTGGCTTCCGTACCGCGCTGCGCCGGGCGAAAATCCTTGCCGGACTGGACGAAGACGCCGACGTGCGCCTGGTCACCCTCCCGGGCGGCTCGCTGCTGGACATGCTGCGGCCGCGGGCCTCCTCGCAGCCGGCGGCCGCGTCGCTGCCTGACGCGCTGGCCGCGCTGTTGGGCCGCACCATCGGCGCCGTCCTGGACAACGTCGAACGGTCCTACAACGGCGCCAGCGCGCTGTGGCTGGGGCCCTGGCGGCTCTAGGGACCCAGCCGGTCTAGCCGGCCAGCTCGGCGCTGATGAAGATGATCTCGCCGAGCGGGTCGTCGTTCTCCGGCGCGGGCGCCTCGATGCCGTTGCGCGCGAAGAGTTCCGTGCGGGTGACGCCCTCGGCCTTCCAGCCGATGCTGGACAGATAGTCGATGACATGGTTGCGTTCACCGGCGTACACCAGCGACGCCATGTCGATGTCGACGCCGTGCTCCCGGAACGAACCGGACATCTCCCGAACCCGTTCGGCATCGAAATCCACTATGCCGGGCACGAATTCGGTGGCAATGGTGCTTCCCCGTGCGCTGAGCGCGGTGATGTTGTCGAACAGCCGGTCCTGGGCGTCGGGCGGCAGATAGATCAGCAGGCCCTCGGCCAGCCAGGCCGTCGGCACCGTGGTGTCGAATCCCGCCGCCTTGAGGGCGGCGGGCCAGTCCGCGCGCAGATCGATGGGAACGGTGCGCCGCGGCGCGGTCGGCTCCGCGCCGACGTCGGCCAGGGTGCGGCTCTTGAATTCGATCACCCGCGGCTGGTCGATCTCGTAGACCACCGTGCCCGCCGGCCAGGGCAACCGGTAGGCGCGCGAGTCCAGCCCCGAGGCCAGGATCACCACCTGCCGCACCCCGCCGCCGGTGGCGTCGACGAAGCAGTCGTCAAAGTACTTGGTACGCACCGCCATTCCGTCGACCATCGACTGGATGCGCACCGGCGTGGCGTTCTCGATCGCATCCAGCTCGAGGTCGCCGTCCATCATCTTGGTGAAGAAATCCACCCCGACCGCGCGCACCAGCGGCTCGGCGAACGGATCGTTGATCAGACCGCGGGGATCCTTGGACGCCATGGCGCGCCCGGCCGCGACCATGGTCGCGGTCGCGCCGACGCTGGAGGCAAGATCCCACTCATCGTCGTGACTGCGTGACATGGAAGCAGCCTACTTGAGGGTGGCGGCGACGTAGCTCAGGTCACCGAAGGCCACCACCACTTCTTCGGGAAATTCGAAGCCGTTGTGCGCGTACAGTTCCCTTACTGCGTGGGCGGTCACATCCCAGCCGTGCTCGCTCAGGTAGTCGACGACGACGCTGCGTTCACCCCGGTAGAACAGCTCACCTGCGTCAAGGTCGAACCCGGCACTGCGCCACCGCTCGGTGATGCGCTGCAGGCGTTCGTCGGTGAAGGCGTTGGGGTCCGGCACGTGTTCGGTGGCCAGCCGGCTGCCCGGCGCGCTGAGCGAGGTGATGTTGTCGAACAGCTGGTCCTGCGCCTCGGGTGGCAGGTAGGGCAGCAGCCCTTCGGCGCTCCACGCGGTCGGCTGCGAGACGTCAAACCCGTTCTCGCGCAAGGCCGCAGCCCAGTCCTCGCGCAGGTCGATAGCCACTGTCCGCCGCTCGGCGGTGGGGGCCGCGCCGAGGCCTGCCAGCGTGTTGGTCTTGAACGCGATGACCTGTGGCTGGTCGATCTCGTAGACCACCGTGCCCGCGGGCCACGGCAAGCGGTAGGCCCTGGTGTCCAGGCCGGAAGCCAGAATCACCGCTTGGCGCACACCGTCTTCGGTGGCATTGATGAAGAAATCGTCGAAAAACCGTGTCCGGACGGTCATCTGCTCGGCCCTGGCTTTGCGGTTCATCAGCGGATCGTCGGCGAAGTCAACGTCACCATCGATGATGCGGATGAAGGGGTCCAATCCGACGGCGCGGACCAGCGGATCGGCGAATTTATCGTCGAGCAGTGGGTTGGGCCCCTGCGAAGCGACGGCGCGGGATGCGGCGACCATCGTTGCCGTCGCTCCCACGCTGGACGCCAGGTCCCAGCTGTCGCCGTCGGTTCTTGCCGCGTCGGTGGTCATCGGGCTGCCTCCTCCTTCTCGCCGAGCGTGCCGCTGGTGTACAGCATCTCGCCCATCCGCGTGTCATCGTCGGTGAGCGGGTCAAGTCCGTTGGCGGCGAACAGTTCCGTGATGCTGGCGCTGTTCAGCCGCCAGCCGCGGTCGGCCAGGTATGCGGCCGCCTCGTTGCGGTCGCCGAAGTAGACCAGTCCCGCCATGTCCAGCTCGAAACCGTGCGCACGCCAGCGCTCGGAGATCGTCTGCATGCGCTCCTTCATCTTCTCCTCGTGGCCGGGCTCGGGGTTGGGCGCGCTCTCGGTGGCCAACCGGCTACCCGGCGCGCTGAGCTCGGTGATGGTGTCCAGCAGGCGGTCCTGCGCCTCGGGCGGCAGGTAACCGAGCAGGCCCTCGGCGCTCCACGCGGTCGGCTGGGCCGGGTCGAATCCGGCGTTGCGCAGCGCGGTGGGCCAGTCGTCGCGCAGGTCGACGGCCACCACCCGCCGCTCGGCGGTCGGCTCGGCGCCCAGCTCGGCCAGCGAGCGGGTTTTGAATTCGATCACCTGCGGCTGGTCCACCTCGTAGACCACCGTCCCGGCCGGCCACGCCAACCGGTACGGGCGGGCGTCCAGCCCGGAGGCCAGGATCACCGCCTGCTTGATGCCGGCGTTCGTCGCATCCAGGAAGAACTCGTCGAAGAACTTGGTGCGTACGGCCATGTTGTCGGCCATCCGCGACATCGCGCCGGCGGATCCCGCGGCGCCGTCGTGCACGTCGTTCAGCTCGGCGGGGTCCAGCTCGCCGCTGGCCAGCCGGGACAGCAGGTCCACGCCGACCAGCTTCACCAGCGGCTCGGCGAAGGGGTCGTTGATCAGCGGGTTGTCGGCCCGGGTGGCCATGGCGCGGGCCGCCGCGACCATGGTCGCGGTCACCCCGACGCTGGACGCCAGGTCCCAGGTGTCGCCTTCGTACCTGGTGGAAGTCATACGGTGTGCTCCTATCGGAGGTAGTCAATCTAATACTTAGCCGATATAACAAGCTTCTCCCACTGTACGCTTCCCGGATTTCGCGGCAACCTTTACTGATGGCGGACGCGACGCCCTCCGCGGTGGCGGATAAGCGGGTGCTCATCACGGGTTCGACCAGCGTTAGCCCAACGCGCCGCGGGAACCGATGAGCGGCAGATCGATTGGCGTGATGACCCCCGGTGGCGCCTGGCACAGGAACGGGATGGCGTTGACGGCCGCGACGGCGGTGCTGTCCATCAGCACGGTCATCACGTCCTGCCCGGGCTCGCCGAACCTGATCGTCGCGTCGACGCGCGGTTCGCCGTCGATCACCACGCGGAAACCCTCGGGGTCGGTCCATTTCGGCTCGAGCGCGTCGTCACTCATGGTCCAGCAGATGGCCAGTTCGACCAGCGGGCTTCCGCGGCGATAGCCCCGATAGGTGCGGCGCTGGCCGCCGACGGTGCCGGCGGCGTAATTCACCCACCCCAGATCCAGATCCCGGGTCAGCACCGCGGTCTCGACGAACGCCTCTGTCGAATCGAGTTCGGTCCCCAGCATTGTGGCGATCATGTCCAGGGTCTCGAAGTAACCGAGGCCGTAGCGTTGAGCCGCGGGGTCGATCGGCGTCAGCGGCTGCCGCGGTGGCTTACCGAATCCGAGCACCTGCCACACCTCCCGCACGGGATAGGTGGTGCAGTCCAGCGTTTCGACGAGCTTGACGCTGCGAACCTTGCGGCAGGCACCGGTGAGGAAGCCGGCGACGACGTTGATGAAGCCCGGCTCGAAACCCGTTCCCAGAAAGGTCGCACCGCCCCGGCGCGCGGCCTCCTCAAGCGCCGGCAGTTCAGCCCGGTGGTGGGTGCCGGTCAGGAAGTCGCCCGTCGTGACCACGTTGATGCCGCGACGCAACATCGTTTCCACCAGCGCGTAGTCGATGACGCGTGGCATGTAGCTCACGCAGTCGGGTGCCAGGTCGAGCAGCGCGTCGACATCGCTCGTCGCGATGACGCCGGTCGGGGGCCGGCCCGCGAGGATTCCCGCGTCGCGCCCCGCCTTCGCGGCGTCCAACGCATGTACGCCCTGCAGATCGAAGTCGTCGCGGTCCAGCAGGATGCCCAGCGCCCGCCTTCCGATGTTGCCGGTCGACCACTGAACCACGTGGTATCGCCCCATGGTTGACAAGCGTAGGCGAACACTGTTCTAATCTGAACACCGTTCGAAATAGAACGCTGTTCGAAGTGGGGGACGCGTGAAGGCCGACGTCGATGTACCGGTGCTGCGCTACGGGGCCCTGGACCGGGCGCACCTGACCAAGCACCTCCTGCAACTGGCTAGGCGCGTGGGCGTCGGCCGGGTGACGATGCGGGAGCTGGCGGCCGAAGCGGGTACGGCCGCCTCGTCGGTGTACTACCACGTCCGCGACAAGCGCGAACTGCTCGATCTGCTCATCGAGTCGGTCCTCACGCAGATCGAGGTGCCGCAGGCGGGCGATTGGGAAGCGCGGTTAATTGCGCTGCACCTGAATGCCTGGCACGTGCTCGTCGACGTTCCCGGGATCGCGGCCCTGCTCCAGCAGCATCCGCACACCGCCGCGGCCGCCGAGATGAACCGCGCCGCGCGCGCAATTCTGCGCGAAAGTGGCTTGGATGAAAAGCATTTCGATGCCGCGCATGCAGCGTTGTACATCCATCTGCTGGGCTCGGTTCAGCTTGAACACACCCGGCGCGCCGGGGGAATGGCACACGGTCCGGGTGACGAGGCGTTCGCCTACGGACTGCGCCTGATCCTGGCCGGCCTGCGCGAGGAGCTCAAGCGGAATCGAGACGGATCGTGACCGGCGCGACCATCGATCTCGCCGCCCCCGCGCTATGGGCGTCGCGTTTTCCCGACGATCTGTTTGCCGAGTTGCGCGCCCACACCCCGGTCTTTCACCAGCGGCTGACTTCCGACGTGCAATCCGCTGTGGGACGCGAGTTTTGGGTGTGCACCAAGCACGCGGACGTCGCGCGCGTGCACCGCGATCACGAAACATTCACGGCGACCCGCGGCCCGCTGATCCAGGACGTACCGTTGTTCGACGCCTATCCGGCGATCGTGAGCATGGACCCGCCGGATCACACGATTCGCCGCAAAGTCATCTCCCGCGCGTTCACACCCCGCGCGGTGGCCAAACTGGAAGAGGGGATTCGCCGGCGGGCCAAGGCCATGGCCGCGACACTCGTCGAATCCGGTGGCGGTGAGTTTGTCGACCTGGCCGCGGGACTGCCGATATCGGTGATCGGTGACATCGTCGGGATCCCCGACGCCGACCGCCCCCAAGTGTTCGGCTTGATCGACCGGGTGCTGAAGACGGCCGGCGCACAGATGTCGGTCCCCGGCGGCGATGATCTGTTGCCGTTCATGGAGCTGTTCGAGTACGCGAGCGCGCTGACCGCCCGCAAGCGGGAGCATCCCGTGGACGACATCTGGAGCGCGCTGTGCACCACCGAGATCACCGCGGAATCGGGCGAAAGCTTTTTGCTGCCATCCAACGAGCTGGAGATCTTCTTCTTCGTGCTCGGCCTGGCCGGCGCCGATACGACGCGAAATGCGTTGTGCGACGGCATCCGAGCCTTCGCCGGCAATCCGGATCAGCTCGCGGCCTACCGATCCGACCCGGACACGCGGCGCACCGCGGTCGAGGAGGTGATCCGCTACTCCACACCGATCATGTTCTGGGTGCGCGGGGCGATCAGGGATGTGACGCTCGGTGACGCGGTGATCCCCGCGGGTGCGCGGGTGGTGACGATGCTGCGCTCGGCCAATCGCGACGAGGACGTCTTCGCGGACCCCTACCGGTTCGACATCCGCCGTGATCCCAACCCCCACCAGTCCTTCGGCGGCGGCGGCGCCCACCACTGCTTGGGTGCGATGCTTGCGCGGGCGGAGGTCCGGGCCGCGCTCGATGAAATCCTGTTGAATACCAACAACATCGACGTCGGCCGACCGAGGATGACGCTGCCCGACCTGTGCAACAACATGACCGTGTACGAGTCACTCCCGGTCAGTTTCAGCTAGCGCCGGGCTCGGCGGCCGGCTAGGCGTTCGTCCGCAGATAGCTATACACGGACGCGAAGTTGCGGTTGACGTCCTCGGGGATGGGCACCGGCCCGCCGAGAGCCCTTGCACCCCAGACGATTTGAGCGGTCCGCTCGACCAGCGCGGTGATATGCAACACCTTGTCGGGCCGCGGTCCCACCGCCACCAGGCCGTGGTTGGCGATCAGCGCGGCGCCGCGGCCCTCGAGCGCCTTCACCGCGTTGGCGCCGACGTCGGGCGTGCCGGAGGCGGCGTAGTCGGTGCACCGGACGTCGCCGCCGCAATAGACCGCGAACTCGTCGATGCAGGCCGGGATCGGTTCGTGGGCGATGGCGAACATGGTGGCCCACACCGGATGGCTGTGAATGACGCTGCCGATGTCGTCGAACGCCCGATAACACGCCAGGTGCAGCTGCATCTCCGATGACGGCGTGCGGCCCTGCGCCGCCTGCAACACCGAGCCGTCGGCGTCGACGAGCACCAGGTCGTCGAGCTGCATGTCGCGGTAGTCGACCGACGACGGCGTGATGACGATGTGGCCATCGGCGCGGCGCGCGGAGATGTTGCCGGCAGTCCCCTCGACCAGACCGCGGCGCAGCATGTCCTTGGCGGCGTCCAGCACCGCGGTTTCCGGGTTGTCCACGAACTTCATGGCCCTAACACCTCCGGGTTGACGATATGCGCGGGCGCGTTGCCGGCCAACAGCGCTTCCAGGTCGTCGGCCACCATCTGCGCCTGCCGCGCCTCGGTGTCGAAGGTGGCGCCCCCGATGTGCGGGGTCAGCACCACGTTTCCCATGCCCACCAGCGGGTGATCGGCCGGCAGCCACTCGCCGGCGAAGTGGTCGAGCCCCGCGGCGCCCACCTTGCCCGCGGTCAGGGCGTCCACCAGCGCATCGGTGTCGTGCAACTGGGCCCGGGCGGTGTTGAGGAAGACCACGCCGTCGCGCATGGCCGCGAACTCCCGCGCGCCGATCATGCCGGCCGTGTCGTCGGTGACCGGGGCGTGCATCGAGACCACGTCGGCCTCGGCCAGCAACTCGTCGAGGCTGTGCCGGGCGTCGGGGTTGTAGGGGTCGTGGGCGATGACGCGTAGGCCCAGCCCGGACAGCCGCCACCGCGTAGCGCGGCCGACCGCGCCAAGGCCCACCAGCCCCGCGGTGAGCCCGGCGATCTCGGCGGCGCGGAAGCGTTGATACGGGATGCTGCCGTCGCGAAAGATGTTGCCGCTGCGCACATCCGCGTCCGCGGTCAGCACGTGCCGGGTGGCGGCAAGCAGCAGGGCCACCGTCATCTCGGCGACGGCATCGGCGTTGCGGGCCGGCGTGTTCAGCACCGGGATGCCGGCCGCGGTGGCCCCGGCGACGTCGACGTTGTTGGGGTCGCCACGGGTGGACGCGATCACCCGCACGCCCGCGTCGAACACCGGGCCCCGCACCGAATCGCTTTCCACCACCACGATTTCGGCGCCCTCGCCGGTGATCCGATCGGCCAGCTGCTCGGCGCTGTAGATGCGCAGCGGGGTCTGCTCGATCCAGGGGTCGTAGACGACGTCGGCCAACTCCCGCAGTGTGGCGAAGCCCGGCCCACGCATCGGGGCGGTCACCAAGGCGCGCGGTTTAGACGTCACGAGTGCCAATGCTGGCGTACGGTGACGCCCGTGTCACGCAATGACGTCACAATCGGCATCGACGTCGGCAGCACCGCGGTCAAGGCCATAGCCGCCGACCCCGACGGCAACGTGACGGCGCGTGTGCGCATCCCGCACGAGCTGCGGGTGCCCGAACCCGACCGGCTGGAGCACGACGCCGTGGCGGCGTGGCGGCGTGGGCCGTCGGCGGCGCTGGACCAACTGGTCGGGCAACCCGGAATCGCGGCGGTGGCCGTCTCGGCGATGGTGCCGTCGATGACCGCCGTCGACGACACCGGCACACCGATCACGCCGGGACTGCTCTACGGCGACGCGCGGGGCCGCACGCCCGGCGGCCCGGGCCCACAAGCGCCGCAGCTGCCCGCACTGGGCGAGGCCGCCGAGTTCTTGCGCTGGACGGCCGCCCACGCGCCGGGCGCCGCCGGCTACTGGCCCGCGCCGGCGGTGGCCAACCACGCGCTGTCGGGCCAGGCGGTCATCGACATCGCCACCGCCGCCACGGCGTTTCCCTTGTTCGACGGGACCGGCTGGAACCCCGAGGCATGCGCCGACCGGGGCGCGCAGGTCTCGCAGCTGCCCCGGGTGGAAAGCATGGGGGCCGTCGTCGGGCAGGTCAACGGCAGCGAGGCCGCGCTGGCCACCGGCGCCATCGACGCGTTGTGCGAACAGATCGTCGCCGGTGCCGACCACGACGGCGACGTGCTGGTGATGTGCGGGACCACGCTGATCGTCTGGACGACGATCGCCGAGGCCCGCCAGATGCCCGGCCTGTGGACCATCCCGCACACCACGCCCGGCAAGAGCCAGATCGGCGGGGCCAGCAACGCCGGCGGGCTGTTCCTGGGCTGGGTGGATCGCGTTGTGGCACCGGCGGATCCGACGGCCGTGGAGCCCGGGCGGGTGCCGGTGTGGTCGCCCTATTTGCGGGGCGAGCGCACCCCGTTCCACGACCCGGACCGCCGGGGCGTGCTCGAGGCCCTGGATCTGACCCACGACGCCGCCGCGCTGCGGCGGGCCGCCTACGAGGCATCCGGCTTCGTGGTCCGCCAGCTCATCGAACTCGGCGGGGCGCCGGTGTCACGCATCGTGGCCACCGGCGGCGGCACCCGGGTGGGGCCGTGGCTGCAAGCCATCGCCGACGCCACCGGGCGCCCGGTCGAGGTGTCCGGGGTGGCGGAGGGGGCCGCGTTGGGAGCGGCCTTCCTGGCGCGCATGGCGGCCGGCCTCGAGACGACCATCGCCGATGCCGCCCGGTGGGTGCGCACCGAGCGCATCGTGGAGCCCGACCCCGCCTGGGCGAGCGCGGTCGGGGATCGTTACCAGCGCTTCCTGGAGTTGGGGAACCGCAGATGTAGCGCGGTGGTGCCACCGGCGATCTAGGCTGGTGCAATGACCGACCAGGACCGCAAAGCCGCCCGCCGCGAAATCGCCGACGCACTGTTGAAAGCCCTTGAACGACGACACGAAGTACTCGACCTGATTGTGGAGGCGGGCAACAAATCGGAGGCGATCGACGCCATCGCCGGTTTGCTCGGTACCTCGCGGACGGGCGCCGAAGCGGTATTCGGCTTGTCCTTCGACCGACTCACGAAGGATTCGCGAAAGACGATCCAGACCGAACTCGAGGACCTGAACAAGCAGCTGAGCTTCACCCTGGGCGAGCGTCCCGCGAGTTCGGGGGACACCCTCGAGCTGCGGCCGTTCTCCGCGAGCGAGGACCGCGACATCTTCGGCGTCCGCACCGAGGACATGGGTGGCGTGTCGGGCGACGGATCCGGCGGGCAGGCGGGCAACCTCGACGACGAGATCAGCGCCGCGCTGGGCCGGGTCGACGACGAGGAGGCCGCCTGGTTCGTGGCCATCGACCACGGCGAAAAGGTCGGCATGGTGTTCGGCGAGCTGGTCCGCGGCGAGGTCGACGTGCGAATCTGGATCCACCCCGATCACCGCAAGCGGGGTTACGGCACTGCCGCGCTGCGCAAGTCGCGCTCGGAGATGGCCTGGTGTTTCCCGGCCGTGCCGATGGTCGTGCGGGCACCGGCGGCCAACCCCCACTGACGGTCAGGGCAGTACGGCGTCGACCGCGATGCTGTGCCGCAGCGACTCCAGGCTGTCGCCCGGTGGAAGGGGCAGCCCGGCCTCGGCGAACATGTCGGCGCGGGTGCGGGTCGACACCCGCCAGCCCAGGGCGCTCAGATACTGCGCTGCAGGCGTGCGCGCGCCGCGGTAGACCAGCGTCGACACGTCGACATCGAAGCCGAATTGCCCCCACCGCCTGGTCATCGCCTTGGCGCGCCTTTCCAGCAGGTCCGAGGCGCCGCCGTCGTGGTACTCGGTCGCCAGTCGGCTGCCCGGCGCGCTGAGCGTGGTGATCACGTCGAACAGGCTGTCCTGCGCCTGCGGCGGCAGATACATCAACAGGCCCTCGGCGCTCCAGGCGCTGGGCCGCGACTCGTCGAAACCCTTGTCCCGCAGGGCGCCACGCCAGTCCTCGCGCAGGTCGACCGATACCGTGCGCA
This sequence comes from Mycobacterium sp. 1482292.6, assembly GCF_001672995.1. Lineage (NCBI taxonomy): Bacteria > Bacillati > Actinomycetota > Actinomycetes > Mycobacteriales > Mycobacteriaceae > Mycobacterium > Mycobacterium sp. 1482292.6. Next base: position 109,468 of record NZ_LZKV01000193.1, read on the forward strand.
GCTGCGCGGTGGGCTTGGCCCCCAACGCGCCCAGCGTCGTGGACTTGAACTCGATGACGGCGGGCTGGTCGACCTCGTACACCACGGTGCCCGCCGGCCAGGCCAGGCGATAGGGGCGTGAGTCCAGGCCGGAGGCCAGGATGACGACCTGGCGGATGCCGGAAGCGGTTGCGTCGGTGAAGAAGTCGTCGAAGTAGCGGGTGCGCACGGCCATCATGTTGGTCATCCGCTGCAGGTTGAATTCCGCGTCCGGGTCGGCGTCGGCATCGAGACCGCCGGTCTCATCGGTGATTTCGCCGTCGAGCACCCGGATGAAGAACTCGGCGCCCACCGCGCGGACCAGCGGGTCGGCGAACGGATCGTCGATCAGCGCGTCGGCCCGCTTACCGGCCAGCGCCCGGCAAGCGGCGACCCAGGTCGCCGTGGCGCCCACGCTCGAGGCCAGGTCCCAGGTGTCTCGATCGGTGCGGGTCACGACGCCTCCTCGGACAGGGTCGCGGTGACGTATCGGATGTCGGCGAAGGCCGCCATCGACGGTTGCTCGGGGAATTCGAAACCGTTGGCGGCATACAGTTCCGGGGTGCTGTGCACCGACGAGCGCCAGCCCCGCTCGGACAGGTAGGTCACCACGTCGTTGCGTTCGCCGGGGTATACCAGATCCGCCCAGTTGAGGTCTAGTCCCATCCGGCGCCAGCGCTCGCTGATCTCGCGGCCCCGCTTTTCGATGCGCCCGCGCATGTCGGGCACGTAGCCGGTGCCGATCCGGCTGCCGACGGCGGACAGCGCGGTGATGCTGTCGAACAGGCGGTCCTGTGCCTCCGGCGGCAGATAACCCAGCAGGCCTTCGGCGCTCCACGCCGTGGGCGCGGCCGCATCAAATCCGCCGTCGCGCAGCGCGGCCGGCCAATCGTCGCGCAGGTCCACGCCCACCGCCCGCCGCTCGGCGCTCGGGGTTGCACCCAGGTCCGCCAGCGTGCGGGTCTTGAACTCGATCACCCGCGGCTGGTCGATCTCGTAGACCACGGTGCCGGGCGGCCAGGCCAGCCGGTAGGCCCGGGTGTCCAGTCCCGAGGCCAGGATGACGGCCTGGCGGATACCGGAGTCGGCGGCCCCCAGAAAGAACGAGTCGAAGAACCGGGTGCGGACCGCCATGCCCTCACCGAGCCGCCGCGCGGTGAACGCCGGATCATCCTCGGGCGTCTCGATGTCTCCGTCCATCATCCGGATGAAGGCCTCGACGCCGACGGCGCGCACCAACGGCTCGGCGAAGGGATCGTCGATCAGCGGGTTGGGACCCTTGGACGCCAGCGCCCGCCGGGCGGCCACCGCGGTGGCGGTGGCTCCCACGCTGGACGCCAGATCCCAGCTGTCGCCGTCCGATCGCTTGTTGTCGGTCTCCGGCATGGCTAACGCAGGGTGGCGGTCACCGCGACGATGTTGCGGAACTGCGCCATCGCCTCGTCGTCGCGGAATTTCAGGCCGTATTCGCCGAACAGCTCGCGGCGCGGCCGGGCGGCCACCTCCCAGCCCTTACCGGTGAGGTAGTCGACGACGTTGCTGCGCTCGCCGTCGAAGAACAGCCCCGACAGGTCGATGTCGCAGCCGACTTTGGCCCACCTGTCGTTGAACTCCTGGGCGCGTTGCGACATCGTCGTGCCGGCGGTGTCGGGGTGATACTCGGTGGCCAGCCTGCTGCCGGGGGCGCTGAGCTCGGTGATGTTGTCGAAGAGCCGGTCCTGGGCGTCCGGCGGCAGGTACATCAGCAGTCCCTCGGCGCTCCACGACGTCGGCTGGGTCACGTCAAAGCCGCTGTCGCGCAACGCGGCCGGCCAGTCCTCGCGCAGATCGATGCTGACCGTGCGCCGCTCCGCGGCCGGGGCGGCACCCAGGTGCGACATCGTCGTGCTCTTGAACTCGACGACGGCGGGCTGATCGACCTCGTAGACCACGCTGCCGGCCGGCCAGCTCAACCGGTAGGCGCGGGAGTCGAGGCCGGCGGCCAGGATCACCGCCTGGCGGACCCCGTCGCGGGCGGCGTCCAGGAAGAAGTCGTCGAAGAAGCGGGTGCGCACGGCGATCGAGTCGGTCTCCAGCCCCAGGTCCTTGCCGCTGCCCTGGTAGCCCTCGGATTCGGTGACCTCACCGTCGACCAGGCGCCGGAAGAAATCGAGGCCGACCGCGCGCACCAGGGGCGCGGCGAAGGGGTCGTTGATGATCGGATTGGAACCCTCGCTGGCCAGCGCGCGGGCCGCGGCGACCATGGTGGCCGTGGCGCCGACGCTCGAGGCCAAGTCCCAGCTGTCTTGGTCAGTGCGTGTCATGCTGCTCCCAAGTTATTTAGCAAATGCAACGAGTCAGGGAAACTCTACGCCTCGCGGCTTACGGCTTGCTGTGTTTTTCTCCCGTGGGGCGGCGGCGACGCAAACGCCCGGTTAACCGCGCCGCGGGCGGTCTCCCAGAGGGGCGCAGTAAAGGCCCTGACCAGAGCTGCCCGTACCAGCTGTTAGTCTCGTACACGGTTTGACGCGCTGTAGATTAGTCGGCCGTACGTCCTGGCCTGCGGGTGTTGGGCGCGTGATGCAGGAAACCCCCGGCTGCGCAGGAGGAAGAGTTGCTTTCCGCTTTCATCTCATCGCTGCGGACAGTCGACCTGAGACGGAAGATCCTCTTCACGCTTGGCATCGTCGTCTTGTATCGGGTCGGCGCCGCGTTACCGTCCCCTGGCGTCAACTACCCGAACGTCCAGCAGTGCATCAAAGAGGCCAGCGGTGGCGCGGCCGGACAGATCTACTCGCTGATCAACCTGTTCTCCGGTGGTGCCCTGCTCAAACTCACCGTGTTCGCGGTGGGGGTGATGCCCTACATCACGGCCAGCATCATCGTGCAGCTGCTCACGGTCGTCATCCCGCGGTTCGAGGAACTGCGCAAGGAAGGCCAATCGGGCCAGGCCAAGATGACGCAGTACACCCGCTACCTGGCCATCGCGCTGGCCATCCTGCAGGCCACCAGCATCGTGGCCCTGGCCGCCAACGGTGGGCTGCTGCAGGGCTGCTCGCTGGACATCATCGCCGACCAGAGCATCTTCACGCTGGTGGTCATCGTGCTGGTGATGACGTCCGGCGCGGCGCTGGTGATGTGGATGGGTGAGCTGATCACCGAGCGCGGCATCGGCAACGGCATGTCGCTGCTGATCTTCGTCGGGATCGCGGCCCGCATCCCCGCCGAGGGCAAGACGATCCTGGACAGCCGCGGCGGGATGATCTTCGCCGCCGTCCTGGTCGCCGCGCTGGTCATCATCGTCGGCGTCGTGTTCGTCGAGCAGGGCCAGCGCCGGATCCCGGTCCAGTACGCCAAGCGGATGGTCGGCCGGCGCATGTACGGCGGAACCTCCACGTATCTGCCGCTCAAGGTCAACCAGGCCGGTGTTATCCCGGTCATCTTCGCGTCCTCGCTGATCTACATCCCGCACCTGATCACCCAACTGATCCGCAGCGGCAGCGGCGGCGTGGGCAACAGCTGGTGGGACAAGTTCGTCGGCAGCTACCTGTCGGACCCCAGCGATCCGGTGTACATCGCCATCTACTTCGGCCTCATCATCTTCTTCACGTACTTCTACGTGTCGATCACGTTCAATCCCGACGAGCGTGCCGACGAGATGAAGAAGTTCGGCGGGTTCATCCCCGGCATCCGGCCGGGCAAGCCAACCGCCGACTACCTGCGTTTCGTGCTGAGCCGGATCACCCTGCCGGGCTCGATCTACCTCGGCGCGATCTCGGTGCTGCCCAACTTGTTCTTGCAGATCGGCAATGGCGGAGCGGTTCAGAATCTGCCGTTCGGCGGTACCGCGGTGTTGATCATGATCGGCGTGGGCTTGGATACGGTCAAGCAGATCGAGAGTCAGCTCATGCAGCGCAACTATGAAGGGTTCCTGAAGTGAGAGTCGTTTTGCTGGGACCGCCGGGGGCGGGCAAGGGAACGCAGGCCCAGAAGCTCTCCGAAAAGCTGGGAATCCCGCACATCTCCACCGGTGAGCTGTTCCGCAGCAACATCGAGAACGGAACCAAGCTGGGCCTGGAGGCCAAGCGCTACCTGGACGCCGGCGACCTGGTGCCCTCCGAGCTGACCAACCAGCTCGTCGACGACCGCCTGAGCGATGCCGACGCGGCCAACGGCTTCATCCTGGACGGCTTCCCGCGGTCGACCGGACAGGCCAAAGCCCTGCACGACATGCTGGGGCGCCGGGGCACCGACATCGACGCGGTGCTGGAATTCCGGGTCTCCCAGGAGGAGCTGCTGGAGCGGCTCAAAGCGCGGGGCCGCGCCGACGACACCGACGACATCATCCTGAACCGGATGAAGGTCTACCGCGACGAGACCGCACCGCTGCTGGAGTACTACAGCGACCAGCTCAAGACGGTCGACGCCGTCGGCACTATGGACGAAGTGTTCGCCCGCGCGTTGCAGGCGCTGGGCAAGTAGGGATGAACCCGCTGGCGCGGCTGCGGAGCCGCAAGGTGGTGCCGCAGCGCAGCGCCGGTGAGCTCGACGCCATGGCGGCGGCGGGCGCGGTGGTCGCGGCGGCGCTGCAGGCGGTGCGGGCGGCCGCGATCGCCGGGGTGTCGACGCTGAGCCTGGACGAGATCGCCGAGTCGGTGATCCGCGACGCCGGCGCGGTGCCGTCGTTCCTGGGCTATCACGGTTATCCGGCGTCGATCTGTTCCTCGGTCAACGAGCGGGTCGTCCACGGCATACCGTCGGCCGCCGAGATCCTGGCGTCCGGTGACCTGGTGTCCATCGACTGCGGCGCGGTGCTCGACGGCTGGCACGGCGACGCCGCGATCACCTTCGGGGTCGGGACGCTGGACGCCGCCGACGAAGCGCTGTCGCAGGCGACCCGGGAATCGCTGGAGGCCGGGATCGCGGCGATGGTGCCCGGTAACCGGCTGACCGACGTGTCGCACGCCATCGAGATGGGCACCCGCGACGCGGAGGCCCGCCACTCGCGCGCCTTCGGGATCGTCGAGGGTTACGGCGGGCACGGCATCGGCCGGCAGATGCACATGGATCCGTTTTTGCCCAACGAGGGTTCGCCCGGGCGCGGCCCCCTGCTGGCCGCCGGGTCGGTGCTGGCCATCGAGCCCATGCTGACGCTGGGCACCGGCAAGACGGTGGTGCTGGACGACCAGTGGACGGTCACCACCACCGACGGTTCGCGCGCGGCACACTGGGAGCACACCGTCGCGGTCACCGACGCGGGGCCGCGCATCCTGACGCTGGTGAACTAAACCTCAGCTCCGCTCGTTTCCCGGGCAGGAGGTGATCGAGTGGCTCGTGTGGCTGGCACGGGGAGGGCTTCCGGGGCTGCCGAGGCCGCTCTGATGAAGGCGCTCTATGACGAACACGCCGCGGTGCTGTGGCGTTATGCGCTGCGGCTGACGGGGGACGCGAGCCAGTCCGAGGATGTGGTCCAGGAGACGTTGCTGCGCGCATGGCAGCATCCCGAGGTCGTCGGGGACACCGAGCGCTCGGCGCGGGCGTGGCTGTTCACGGTGGCCCGCAACATGATCATCGACGACCGGCGCAGCGCGCGGTTTCGCAACGTCGTCGGTTCCACAGACGTATCGGGTGCGCCCGAACAGTCCACGCCGGATGAGGTCAATGCGGCGCTGGACCGGTTGCTGATAGCGGACGGGATGGCCCAGTTGTCCGCCGAGCACCGAGCAGTGATCGAACGGTCCTACTACCGCGGATGGACCACCACGCAGATCGCTGCGGACCTCGGCATCGCCGAGGGAACAGTGAAGTCGCGACTACACTATGCCGTGCGGGCGTTGCGACTCACTCTGCAGGAACTTGGGGTCACCCGATGAGGGGCTCCGAATGCTTGAGGGGTGACGGAGATGGATGAAATGAGGACGCCGGTGCAGGATGTCGGCCCTCCCGAAGACCGCTACGCGATGTGGGATGCCGCATACGTGTTGGGATCTTTGTCGGCCGCGGAACGCCGCGAATTCGAGACGCACATGGCGCGCTGCCCGGCTTGCCGGCAGGCCGTCGCCGATCTCAGTGGAGTGCCGGCCCTGCTCTCACAGCTTGACCGTGCCGAGGTGGCCGCGATCGACCAATCCGGTCCGGCCCCGGAGATGTCTCCACAGTTGCTGCCGTCCCTGCTGGCGACGGTTCGTTGGCGCCGGCGCCGCACCCGGGTGGTGACCTGGGTGGCGTCGGCGGCCGCGGCCGCGGTGCTGGCGATCGGGGTGTTCGTCGGCCTCGAGGGGTGGTCGTCGACTCCGTCCCAGCAGGTGACCGCGTCGTCGGAGCCGATGGCGCAGGTGAGCACCACCCTGCTGACGTCGACGGTCGCCGTCAGCAGCCAGCACTGGGGGACCTCCATCAACCTGCGCTGCGTGTGCCTGGCGCCGCTCAACGCGCACCACGACACGCTCGCCATGGTTGTGGTGGGCCGCGACGGCAGCCAGACGCGGTTGGCGACGTGGGTGGCCGTGCCCGGCCACACCGCGACACCCGCGGGCGCCATCTCGACCCCGATCGACCAGATCGCCGCCGTGCAGGTGGTTGCCGCCGACAGCGGCCAAGTGCTCCTGCAACGCTCGCTATAGAGGATCGCGTGTTCGGCGACGCGCGTTCGCTCCGGGTGCTCGTCGTGGGCGCCGGTGTCGCCGGCATCTCCGTCGCCCGGGGCCTGCTCCGCGACGGGCACGACGTCACCGTCTTCGAGCAGCGGCCCGATGTGCGGGCGGCCGGCGGCGCGGTGACGATCTGGTCCCACGGCGAGACGGTCCTCAACCAGCTGGGTGTCGACATGGACGGCGCCGGCCGGCCCTTGGCCACCGTGCGGGCGGTGACGCCCACGGGCCGCAGGGTCGGAACCCTCGACGTGACCGCGATGGTGCGGCGACTGGGTGCGCCCATCCGGATGGTTCCGCGCCGCGTTCTGCTGGATCGGCTTCTCGAGGGGTTCCCGGTCGAGCGCATCCGGTGCGGCTCCCGGGTGATCGGGTTGGCAAGCACGGGTGACGGGGTCAGCGTCGAGTTCGACGACGGCACGGTGGCCGAGGGGGACGTGCTGATCGGTGCCGACGGCCTGCACTCGCGGGTGCGCGATCACGTTGGCGCCCAAGGCGCGTCGCCCACCGGCTGGTGCAGCTGGCAGGGGCTGGCCACGCTTCCGGAGATCGCGGATTGCGATGCCGCGCTGATGATCATCGGCGGGCACGGCAACCTCGGCCTGTGGCCGGCCGGGGGCTCGGACGTGCAGTGGTGGTTCGACCTGCCGTGGTCGCCCGACTTCGTCCGGCCACAGCGGCCGATCGAGATGATGCGCTCGCACTTTTGCGGATGGTCGGACTCGGTCGATCGGGTGCTCGCCACCTTGACCGACGACGATTTGGCCCGCTCGCCGTTCCCGCATTTCCGCCATCCGATCCCGCGCGCGGGTCAAGGCCCGGTGACCCTGCTCGGCGACGCCGCGCACACGATGCCGCCCACGACACGGCCATGACCCGCCGGCGCCGGGTCTTCTCGTAGGACCGCAACGCACGCGAAACGTCTTCGCCGCGAACGTTTGTCGCACGACGCACGCCCGCCAGTGCCCCGCACAGCACCATGGTGTCGAGCAACGCCTGGTTGGTGCCCTGAGCCAGGGTGGGCGGCATCGTGTGCGCGGCGTCGCCGAGCAGGGTCACCGGGCCTTGACCCGCGCGCGGGATCGGATGGCGGAA